>NZ_JBPQTV010000242.1:0-9857 GCF_051386515.1 Streptomyces sp. URMC 123
GTGCTGCTATGCGGGGCCTCGGCGGCGGCCGCCTTGGGGCCGGGAGCCGGAGGCTTGGGGGCAGCGGGACGGGGGGCCTGGCCGGCGCTGGGCGCGGCAGGCTTGGCGGGCGCCGCCTTGCGGGGCGCGGACGGCTTGCCGGCGGCACGGCCGGAGCCGTTGCCCTGCTGGAAAGCGTCGGTCAACTTGCGAACAACCGGCGCCTCGATCGTCGAGGACGCCGAACGGACGAATTCACCAAGTTCTTGGAGCTTGGCCATGACGACCTTGCTCTCCACTCCGAACTCCTTGGCGAGTTCGTATACCCGGACCTTAGCCACTTCGCTCCTTCTGGTCCGGGGTGATCGTCCGCCGGACCTTCGCTACTTCATGGGCGTACTCATCGCGTACTCATCGAGTGCTCATCGCAATCTCGACCTACTTCCGACTCGCGAGGTACCTGACCACACGGTTACCCGTGTCGTTCTCTTACGGTGCCGCGGTGCCCTCGGGCCCCGCGGACTGATCGATCCGCTCGATGGTGTTCCGGAGGTCCTCCGTACCGAGCGGCCCCTGACGCCGGAAGGCTCGGGGAAGCGCCCGGCGGCGGACCGCCAGATCGAGGCAGACCGGGTCGGGGTGCAGGTAGGCACCCCGGCCGGGCAGCGTACCGCGACGATCGGGGACGCATCGGTCCTCGATCACCGCCACACGCAGCAGATCGCCCTTGGCCGCTCGCTCCCGGCATCCCACACAGGTGCGCTCAGGGCATGCTCGGGCACGCGTCCGGCCAGACACTGGTTAAGTCTACCTCCCCAGGGCGACCTCACCCCTTTGGGGTAATGCCCGAACCCTTGGTCTTTATTTCACGATCAACTGGCCAATTTCCAGAGGGGAAATTCGGCCATTGATCACTTCTGCTCCGGAGCCTGCTGCTCGGTGTCCGGGCGGATGTCGATCCGCCAGCCGGTGAGCCGGGCCGCCAGCCGGGCGTTCTGCCCCTCCTTGCCGATGGCGAGGGAGAGCTGGTAGTCGGGGACGGTCACCCGGGCGGAGCGCGCCGCCATGTCGACGACCTCCACCTTGCTCACCCGCGCGGGGGACAGCGCGTGCGCCACCAGCTCCGCCGGGTCGTCCGACCAGTCCACGATGTCGATCTTCTCGCCGTGCAGCTCGGCCATGACCGCGCGGACCCGGCCGCCCATCGGGCCGATGCAGGCGCCCTTGGCGTTGAGGCCGGATCGGGTGGACCGTACGGCGATCTTGGTGCGGTGGCCGGCCTCGCGGGCGATGGCGGCGATCTCCACCGAACCGTCCGCGATCTCCGGGACCTCCATGGCGAAGAGCTTCTTCACCAGATTGGGGTGGGTCCGCGAGAGGGTCACGGACGGGCCGCGGACGCCCTTGGCGACCCGCACCACGTACGAGCGCAGCCGGGTGCCGTGGGTGTACTCCTCGCCCGGCACCTGCTCCTGCACCGGCAGGATCGCCTCCAGCCTGCCGATGTCGACCAGGACGTTCTTGGGGTCCTTGCCCTGCTGGACGACGCCGGTGACGACATCGCCCTCGCGGCCGGCGTACTCACCGAAGGTGATCTCCTCCTCGGCGTCGCGCAGCCGCTGGAGGATGACCTGCTTGGCGGTGGTCGCCGCGATCCGGCCGAATCCCGACGGGGTGTCGTCGAACTCGCGCGGCTCGGCGCCCTCCTCCAGGTCCTGGGGGTCCTCCTTCGCCCACACGGTCACATGACCGTTGGTCCGGTCGAGCTCGACGCGCGCGTGGCGGCGGCTTCCCTCGGTGCGGTGATAGGCGATGAGGAGGGCCGACTCGATCGCCTCGACCAGAAGGTCGAAGGAGATCTCCTTCTCCCGTACCAAACCCCGCAGGGCACTCATGTCGATGTCCACGGCTACGCCTCCTCCTGGCTCTCGTCGGCCTGGCTCTCGTCGGCCACGTTCTGGGCGCCGGAGGCCGCCGCGGCCTTGCGGTTGAATTCGATTTCCACGCGCGCCTTGGCGATCTCGGCGAAGGCGATCCGGCGGGCGGTGGGCTTGCGGCCCTTCACCCCCGGCACTTCCAGTTCCAGGCCGTCGTCGTCCACGGAGACGATGCGGGCGATCAGCTCGCCGCCCTCGACGAGGCTCGCCTTGATCAGGCGGCCCGTGGCGCGGCGGTAGTGACGCGGCTCGGTCAGCGGCCGGTCGGCGCCGGGCGAGGTGACCTCGAGCACGTACGGCGCGCCCCCCATGACGTCCGACTCGTCGAGCGCCTCCGAGACCACGCGGCTGACCTCGGCGCATTCGTCGAGCTGCACACCGCCGTCGGAGTCGACCACGATCCTCAGCACCCGGCGCTTGCCCGCCGGTGTCACCTCGATCTCTTCCAGATCCAGGTCTCGCGCGGCGACGAGCGGTTCGAGCAATCCGCGCAGCCTCTCGTTCTGGGTGGTGCTCATCCGGGTGACTCCTCGGCCGCGTGTGCTGTTGTGGGAAGGTCGCGTGTCAGGTCAAAGGGTATCCGGTCGCAAGCGGTGATGCCGTCCGCCTCCCCCGCGGCGACGGGGGACGGCCCTCCCGGGGCGCCACGGCGACCGGCGCGCGGCGGCCGGTCGACGACGCCCGGGGTACTCGCGGGTACGCTCGCACCGGGCGCAGCGGCGATCAAGGTCGGGGACGTGGGCCGGCTCCGGCTTCGCGTGTCCGGTCGGCCGCCCGGCTGCCCGGTCGGCCGTGCGGATCGGCGCGGGCACCGGCCGGCCGCGGCCGGCGCCGCCGGGCGTCCGCTCCGCCTCCCGGCCGCTCGCGTCGCGCACCGGTTCGCCGGACCGCACGCCCGACAGAAAGTGAACCGTGCCGCTCACCACGTCGACGCGGACCCCGACCGGGCCGCGCAGAAGGAGCCTGCTGGCGGGCGCCGTCGGGGCGACCGCGCTGCTGGCGGGCTGTTCGGACGCCGGCGGGCGCCGGCCGGCCGAGGAGAGCCCGGCCGCGCGGCGGCTGCGCGAGAGCGCGGCCCGCGGCTGCGCCGACCTGCTCGCCCGCTACGACGCCACCGCCGCCGCCCACCCGGCGCTCGCGGAGCGGCTGACGCCGTTGCGGGACAACGTGCTGCGGCACGCGGCGGCGTTCGGCGCGGACCGGGGCCCGGCCGGGGCGAGCCCGCCGCCCGGCTCCCCGGCCTCCCCGGCCTCCTCGGATTCCGCTTCCGCGACCGCCTCGCCGGGGGCCGGCGCCGGCTCGGCGGCCCCGCTGGCGGTGCCGGCGGACGAGCGGCAGGCGCTGGTGGCGCTCGCCGACGCCGAGCGGCGCACCGCCGACGCCCGGACCGCCGCGCTGCTCCAGGCGCCGCCCGAACTGGCCCGGCTGCTCGCCTCCGTGGCGGCGGCCGGCGCCTGCCATGTCTATCTGCTGACGGAGGGCGGCTGACATGCCCGTTGCCGACAGGTCCGCGTCCGACGCCGCTTCCAACGCCGTGACCGCGCCGCGCGCCGCCCCGGGCGCCCGGGTGCGGGCCGCCGGGGCCCCCGCCGACCGGGCGGCCGGGGCGCTGCCGGCCGCCCAGGCCGCGCTCGCCGCCGAGCACGCCGCCGTCTACGGCTACGGCGTGGTGGGTGCCCGGGTGGCGCACGAGCGCCGGGAGGAGGCGCGCTCGGGCCATGACGCCCACCGCGCCCGCCGGGACGCCCTGCGCCGTACGGTGCGCGACCTCGGCGGGCAGCCGGAGGCGTCGGCGGCGGCGTACGCGCTGCCCTTCCCCGTCACCGACCCGGACGCGGCCGTACGGCTCGCGGCCGAACTGGAGGAGCGGGTGGCCGGCGTCTACGCCGATCTGGTGCGGGCGGCGGACGGGCCGCTGCGCCGGGAGGCGGCCGGGGCGCTGCGGGAGGCGGCCGTGCGGGCGATCCGCTGGCGCGGCGGCAGCGTAGCCTTCCCTGGGCTCGCCGAACGGGCGGCGTCCGGCACGCCCTCCGGCCCGTCGGCCGCCGGGAGCCCGTCCGGTGCCGGGCCGACCGGAGGGGAGCCGTCCGGACAGGGTGCGAGCGAGAGCGGCGACGCCGTGTGAGACGCGGTGCGCGACCTCGTGCGACCGGGTGGCCCGTCGGGGCCCACCGGTGTGAGACCTCGTGAGATTTCCGGCTCGTGAGACTTTCTGGAAAGGGACAGCTCAGGGATGCCTTCAGCAGTACGGCCGGGCGGCAGCGGCCCCCTCGAACCGCCGCGGCGCCTGGTCGAGGCGGTCGCCGAACGCGGCGGGGAGGCGGGCCGCGCCTGGCTGGCGGACCTGCCACGGCTCGCCGCCCGGGCGCTGGAGCGCTGGGAGCTGACCGCCGAGCGGGTCCTGGTCCCCGGTGGGCGCGGCAGCCTGGTGGTGCTCGTCCGGCGCGCCGACGGCGAACCCGCCGCGCTCAAGCTCGTCCCCCCGCCGGAGCCCGCGCCGGACGGCGGGCCGGACGGCGGCGGACCGGCGGCACACCCCCGTACGGCCGGGAGGGCGACTCGCGAGCAGGCGGCGCTCGACCACTGGAAGGGGTGGGGCGCCGTACGGCTGTTGGCGGCCGATCCGGCGGCCGGGGCGCTGCTGCTGGAGCGGCTGCACCCCGAGGTGTCGCTGAGCTCGCTGCCGGAGGCGAAGGCGCTGCTGGAGGCGGCGGGCACGGTACGGCGGCTGTGGATCGAGCCGGAGCCCGGCCATCCCTTCGAGACGGTCGCCGAGCGCACCGGGCGCGCGGCCGGTGCGCTGCGGTCGGCCGCCGGCGAACCCTGGGCGCGGGACGCGGCAGCCCTGTTCGACGAGGCCCTCGCGGCCCGGGCGGAACTGGTCGCGCACGCCCCCGAACAGCTGCTGCTGCACGGCGGCTTCCGCCAGGGCAAGGTGCTGTGGGGCGAGCGCGCGCCCTGGCTGGCGGTGGGCCCGGACCCGCTGGTCGGCGAGCGGGCGTACGACCTGGCCCAGCTGGTCCGTGACCGGTTGGAGGACCTGGTGGCCGCGTCCGGGGGCCCGGCGGCCGCCCGCCGGCGGGTGGCCCGGCTCGCGGACTCGCTGGACGTCGACCGCGACCGGCTGCGCGGCTGGACGCTGTTCCGCGCGGTGGACGCGGCACGCGACGCGTTCGCGGGGGGCCGCCGTCAGAAAGGCGAGCTGCTGCTGGAGTTCGCGAGCTGGCTCTGAAGTCTCCGAGGGCCCGTCGCTCCCGGCGGGGTCCGGGAGGCGGGCGCAGTACTGCGGGAGGCGGGAGGCGGGCGCAGTGCTGTGGGGGCGGCCGCAGTACTGCGGGAGCGGGCACCGTACTGCGGGAGCAGGGCACCGTACTGCGGGAGGCGGGAAGGCGTCGGCCGGCTCAGGAGCCCGCGCCCGCCGCGGAGTTCGACCCGCCCGCGGGGCGTCCGCGCGAGCGCCCGTGCCGGCCCGTGTGCCCCTGCGCGCCCCCTCCCCCGCCGGATGGCGGTGATCACCGCGGGGCAGAGCTCTGCGAGACGGACGTGATCAATCGTCGGCACTCGTCGGGAGCCCGCCATGAGCCAGCACGCAGACGCCCCCTTCCGACCGGACCGTGTCACCTCCCGGCTTCCCGTCGCGCGGCGGGCCGGGAGCAGCGGAATCGAACGGGACTGCAACCGGTGGGCGCGGCCGCATCTGATCTCGTACTTCGGCGGACCGGGGGCGGAGCGGGCCCCCCACGGCTACCTCCGGCGGCGCAAACCCCTGTGGGCCTGCGTCTGTTATCCGCACATGCTCGCCGACCGCACGTTCGCCCTGCCGAACCTCATGATCCCCTGCTCGATCGCCGAGGAGGTCCTCGCGCGCTCGGCGCCGGAGGCGCACGCCGTGCTGCGGGATCGTTTCCTGGCCGTGCTGGCGGGGGCCGAGGCGCGGCCCGGCTTCCCTGCCGGGCGGATGCTGCAGGCCGCGCTCGCGCTGGCGGTGCCGCAGATGGCGACGGGCGTCGCCGAGCGCGCGCTGGGGGCCTTCCGGGTGGTGCTCGCCCGCCGTACGCCGCGCGCCTTCGCGCTCTGGGCGACGGTGCAGACGGAGTACGCCCTCGGCATCGACCTCAGTGGCGAGCTGGCCACCGAGCCGGCGCTGCGGCACGCCCGCGATCTGGCGGTGGACCACCTGGCGCTCGTCGGGGAGCTGCGGGCCCTGCCGGCGCCCAGGACGCGGGACGCGCGCACCGCGGACCGGTTGGGACGCGCGGTGGTGGACACCGAGGACCGGTTCACGGAGAGCTGCGGCGAGGTGCTGTGCGGCCCGCTCGGCAGCCATCCGGGCATCCGCCGGTACGTTCCCGAGCTGGGCCATCTCATCAGCGGCAATCTGCACTTCCACCGGCTGGCCGGGCTGCACGGCTGAGCGAGCGGACCTTACGGCGGGCGGGCTCCACGGCGCACGGCCGGTACCGGCGGCACCGGCCACCCGGCTCAGCCGCGCGTCAGCCGGGCGGCCACCTCCTCGGCGGGGATCTCCTCGCGCCGCCCGCTGCGCCGGTCCCTGAGCTCCACGACGCCCTCCGCGGCCCGCCGGCCGGCCACGACGATGGTGGGCACCCCGATCAGTTCGGCGTCGGTGAACTTCACCCCGGGCGAGACGCCGGCGCGGTCGTCGACGAGCACCCGCAGCCCGGCGCCGTGCAGCCGCTCGGCGAGGTCGAGGGCGAGGACGGTCTGCGGGGCCGTGGCCGAGGGCTTGCCCGCCGCCACGATGTGCACGTCCGCGGGGGCGATCTCCCGGGGCCAGCACAGCCCCGACTCGTCCGCGGTCTGCTCGGCGAGCGCGGCGACGGCGCGGGAGATCCCGATGCCGTAGGAGCCCATGGTGACCCGCACCGGCTTGCCGTCGCGGCCGAGGACGTCGAGGGCGAAGACATCGGCGTAGCGGCGGCCGAGCCGGAAGATGTGGCCGATCTCGATGGCCCGGCCGACCGTCAGTCCGGCGCCGCAGCGCGGACAGGGGTCGCCGGGCTCCACGACCACCGTGTCGAGGTACCGGTCGACCGTGAAGTCGCGTCCGCACACCACGTTGCGGGCGTGCCGGCCCTCGGCGTTGGCCCCGGTGATCCAGGCGGTGCCGGGGGCGACGCGGGGGTCGGCGAGGTAGCGGAAGGCGGTGCCGGCCCTGCCCTGCGGGCCGACGTAGCCGCGCACGAGGTCGGGGCGGCCGGTGAAGTCCTCGGCGGTGACCAGTTCGACGGTGGCGGGGGCGAGGTGCTCGGCGAGCTTGCCGAGGTCCACCTCGCGGTCGCCTGGCACCCCGACGGCGACGATCTCCCCGTCGACCTTGACCAGCAGGTTCTTCAGGGTGGCGGAGGCGGGCACGCCCAGGTGGGCGGCGAGGGTCTCGATCGTGGGGGTGCCGGGGGTGTCGAGCTCCTCCAGGGGCGGGTGCGCGGCGTCGTCCCGGGGCGGCACCACGGTCGTCACCGCCTCCGTGTTGGCGGCGTAGTCGCACGCCGGGCAGTCGACGAAGGTGTCCTCGCCGGCGGCGGCCGGGGCCAGGAACTCCTCGGAGGCGGAGCCGCCCATGGCGCCGGAGACGGCGGAGACGACGCGGAAGTCCAGCCCGAGCCGCTGGAAGATCCGCACATAGGCCTCGCGGTGCAGCCGGTAGGAGGCGGCCAGCCCCTCGTCGTCGACGTCGAAGGAGTAGGCGTCCTTCATCTGGAACTCGCGGCCGCGCAGCACGCCGGAGCGGGGGCGGGCCTCGTCCCGGTACTTGGTCTGGATCTGGTAGAGGATCACCGGCAGGTCCTTGTAGGACGCGCACTGGTCCTTCACCAGCTGGGTGAAGATTTCCTCGTGGGTGGGGCCGAGCAGATACGCGCCGCCGCGCCGGTCGGTGAGCCGGAACAGCAGATCGCCGTACTCGTCGTAGCGGCCGCTGGTCTCGTACGGCTCCTTGGGCAGCAGGGCGGGCAGCAGCACCTCCTGGCCGCCGATGGCGTCCATCTCCTCGCGCACCACCCGGGCGACGTTGTCGAGGACCTTCTTGCCGAGCGGCAGCCAGGTCCACACCCCGGCGGAGGAGCGGCGCACATAGCCGGCGCGGACCAGCAGCTTGTGGCTGAGGGTCTCGGCGTCGGCCGGGTCGTCGCGCAGGGTCTTGAGCAGCAAGCGGGACATGCGCTGGATCGGGGCGGCCATGGGGTGCTCTCCTGGGAACGGTGCGTGGGGTGCTGCGGAGAGTAGTCGGGGCCCCGACCGGCGCGGAAATGATTTCCCGGGGTCAGCCGGGATCGGCCGGGGCCGGCCCGTGGTCAGCCGCGGCGCAGCGGAAGATGGGCGCCCATGACCGCGTACGGGCTCGGGGCGCTGGGGAACAGGACGGGGCGCGCGAGATCGCGGTAGCCGAGCGCTCGGTAGAGGCCGCGCGCCGGGCTGTCGGTGTCGATCGCGGAGAGGATGGAGCGCGGCTGCTCCGCGGCGTCGGTGAGGGTGGTGATCAGCGCCCGGCCGATGCCCCGCTTCTGGTGGTCGGGGTGGACGTGCAGCTCCGTGATGACGAAGGAGTCGTCGAGCCAGCTCTCCTCGCCCGCGAACCGCAGATACGGCTCGACGACCGTGGACCACCAGTGGGCGCGGTCGTTGGGCATGCCGTAGACGAAGGCGACCAGACGGCCGGTGGCGGTGGTGGCGCCCAGCGCGCGGGCGCCGGGGCAGGTGAGGTGGCGCAGCACGATATGGCGGCGTACCCGGACTTCCTCGTCGCCGAGTCCGAAGGCGACGGCCTGCACGGCCAGGGCCTCGTCGATCCGGGCGGCGAGGTCGAGCGGCCCGACCAGCACGTCATCCATAGGGGCGAGGGTACTGGGCCGGTGCGGGCGGGCGGGACGGTGGTGGGCGTCGTTCCCGCCGGGGGGAGCGCCCTCGGGCCCGCCCGGAGAGGGACTCGGGCTCTCCTGGGACAGGACGCTCATGAACGCTAGAACAGGACGCTCATGAACGCGCCGACCTCGTGGAAGCCGACCCGGCGGTACGCGGCCCGCGCGGCGGTGTTGTAGTCGTTGACGTAGAGGCTGACGACCGGTGCGACATCGGCGAGCGCGTAGCGCAGTACGGCCGCCATGCCGGTCTCCGACAGCCCGCGGCCGCGGTACTCCGGGGCGACCCAGACGCCCTGGATCTGGCAGGCCTTGGCGGTGGCCGCGCCGATCTCGGCCTTGAAGACGACCTTGCCGTCCTCGATCCGGGCGAAGGAGCGGCCGGAGCCGACGAGTTCGGCCACCCGGGCCTGGTAGAGCAGTCCGCCGTCGCCGGCGAGCGGCGAGACGCCGACCTCCTCGGTGAACATCGCCACGCACGCGGGCATGATGACGTCCATCTCGTCCTTGCGGATGCGCCGGACCAGCGGGTCGGGGGCGACCTCGGAGGGCAGGCTGGAGGTGACCATGAGCGGCTGGTGGGAGCGGACCTCGCGGGCGGGGCCCCAGCTCGGTTCGAGCAGGGCCCAGAGGGCCGAGGTGGCCTCGGCCGGGCCGACGATGGAGGAGCAGCGGCGGCCGGTGCGGCGGGCGCGGTCGGCGAAGGCGCGTACGGCGTCGGGGGTGGCGCAGACGGGGACGAGGTTGGCGCCGGCGTAGCAGAGCGACTCCAGCCGGCCGCCGGAGTACCAGCCCCACATCTCCCCGCCGAGCCGCCACGGGTCGAGCCCGGCGACTTGCACACGGGAGGTCACGAACGCGTTGGCCACGGGGTCGCGGTCGAGGATCGCGAGGGCCGCGTCGAGGTCGGCGGGGTCGAGGACCCGGGTGGAGGTCGTAGTCAGCACGTCGAGGGGCCTCACCGTACGGTCGGCGGATTTGTCGAACTGTTGAGCGAGGGGATCGGGGACACGATCCGGGTGTCGCTGTCGGCTCCCCCGGCGGAGGAGGTCAAGGTCGGCAT
>NZ_JBPQTV010000243.1:0-9782 GCF_051386515.1 Streptomyces sp. URMC 123
GCGCCGGTGCCGGCGGGGCGGGGCGCACCGGGGCCCGTCGCCGCTCCGGGGCGGTACGGGCGGCTGGGGACGGCGTCAGGCAAGCGGCACCAGGAACCCGACGACGAGGAGCACGCAGTGCCCGATGACAACCCCGTGCCGGAGACGACCACCGGGCCCGAAGCGACCGCCATGGGCGAGTGGCTCATCTACCGAGGCACGGGCGAGCCCCACGACGGCATCGACGCGCTGCCCGACCCCCCGCCCTGGCGCGACTTCGACGGCGGGCCCCTGGTCGAGCCCGGCCCCGCCACGGACAGCGCCTCCGCCCGGCGGCTCGGCGCGTACCGCCACATGGCGGAGATGCACCGGCCGGGCGCCGAGGAACTCGAGATCGTCAACGCGGCGCTCTATCTGCGGCGGCCTCTCCTCGTCACCGGCAGCCCCGGCGCGGGGAAGTCCACCCTCGCCCACGCCGTCGCCTACGAACTCGGCCTCGGCCGGGTGCTGCGCTGGCCCATCGTCAGCCGCACCACGCTCGGCGACGGCCTCTACCGCTACGACGCCATCGCCCGCCTCCAGGACAACCAGCTCGCCGCCAGCAGCCGCGCCGGCACGGCCCCCGGGGCGCCCCCCGGCGGCATCGGCAGCTACATCCGGCTCGGCCCGCTCGGCACGGCCCTGCTGCCCACCGCCAAGCCGCGGGTGCTGCTCGTCGACGAGCTCGACAAGAGCGACATCGACCTGCCCAACGACCTCCTCAACGTCCTGGAGGAGGGCGAGTTCGGCATCCCCGAGCTGGAGCGGCTCGCCGAGCGCGAACCGGAGGTGGAGGTGCTCACCGACGACGGCACCAAGGTCACCGTCCGGGACGGCCGGATACGCTGCCGGGCCTTCCCCTTCGTCGTGCTCACCAGCAACGGCGAACGCGACTTCCCGGCGCCCCTGCTGCGCCGCTGCATCCACCTCGAACTGGGACAGCCCGACCACAAGCGGCTCGCCACGGTGGTCCGCGCCCACCTGGGCGAGGAGGCGGCGCGCGCCGGCGACGACCTCATCAAGCGCTTCCTCGACCGCTCGCGCAGCGAACTCCTCGCCGCGGACCAGCTGTTGAACGCGATCTATCTCACGCACCACGCGGCGCCACCCACCCGCGATCGGCTCGCCGACATGCTCATCCAGCGCCTCGACCGCCCGAGGTGATGCCGCCATGGCCCACCGCACCGCCGAGCGCCCCCACGCCGCGCCGCCCCTGAACACCCCCGACCGGCCCCGGCTGGCTCCCGCGCCGGACCCGAGCGGCGCCTCGCGCGACCCGGAGGCCGCGGGAGTGGCTGCCTCCGGCGCTCCCGTGTGCAGTCCTGCGGCCGATGACGTATACGCCGACGGCACCCCAACGGCCCCCGAGACGGCCCCGCGTGGTGCCGCGGCGAACGCCTTGTCCGCCGCGGAGGGCGGCGCGGCTGGCTTCGGCAGTTCTGCGGGGGCGCCTGCCGCGACCAGCGGCAGTTCTGTGGGCGGTCACGTTCTGCCCGCGCGCAGCGCTGGGGGCGGGCCCGATACGTCCGTCGGCGGTGCGGCCGAAGTCGGCACGACTCGCTTAGGCGGCCCTGCGGCCGGCGCGAGCGGCGGCCATCGCGGCAGTTCTGCTGACGTCGGCACGTCCTCGGGCGGCTGCGCGGGTGCCTCCGACGGGTCCGCCGGTCGCGGCGATTTCGCGGGCGCCCGTGCGCGTGACACCGGCTGTGAGGGCGGTGCCCCCAGCGGCGGAGTCGGAGACGAACAGGGTTCTGCCGGCGGCAGTTCTGGCGGCGTGGATAGCCCTCACACACCCGGCGGAGGGCCGCCGTTCGGGCCGGGGGCGGGGGTCGGCGAGGGCGGCGCGCCGGACGAGCGGTTGGCGCGGGTCATCGACGCGCTGCGGACCGCCGGCCTCGCTCCCGGGCTGGACGAGCTCGCCGACGCGCTGTGGCTCGCCCGCTGGGCGCGGCCGACCGTGCCGCCGGCCGCGCCGGGCGCCGGTGAGCGCCCCGGCGCGACCGCCGGCGACCCGCTGCGGGGCAGCGAGGGCACCGGCCCAGGGGCCGCCGCGCGCAACGGCGTGCCGGCGGAGCGGGGCGCCCAGGACACCGTACGGGCCGAACAGGCGCGCCAGGCGGCGGGGGACGAGCGGGTCGCGCTGTACCCGGCCGCGCCGGGCCCGGGCGGCGACGGCCGAGGCCCGCACCCCGCCGCCGCCCCCATCGGCATTCCCGAGGCGGCCGCGCTGCCCGGCCTCCTCCAGCTCCAGCGCGCCCTGCGCCCCCTGCAGCGCTACCGCGGCGCCGCCCGCTCCACCCGGCGGGAGCTCGACGAGCACGCCACCGCGGAGCGCTCCGCCAGCGCCGGTGGGCTCGTGATGCCCGTGTTCCGCGAGGTCGCCCGGGGCGACGCCGCGATGCAGCTGGTCATGGACGCCTCCTCCTCGATGTACGTGTGGGAGCGGATGCTGGGCGAACTCCAGCAGGTGTTCGCGCAACTGGGCGCGTTCCGGGACGTACAGGTGCAGTATCTGCACCTCGCGCCCGAGGGCGGCCCGGCCGTCAGCCGCCGCCTGGAGCCGCACGCGGCCACCCTGCGCTCGGCCGATCTGCTCAGCGACCCCACCGGCCGCCGGGTGACCGTTCTGGTGAGCGACTGCGTGGGCCCGCTGTGGCGCGGCGGCGAGGCGCACCGGCTGCTGCACCGGCTGGCCCGGCACGCGCCCGTGGCCGTACTGCAGCCGCTGCCGCAGCGGCTGTGGGCCCGTACCCGGCTGCCGGTCTCGTACGGCGCCCTGCTGCGCGGGGACGGCCCCGGACAGGTGGCGCCGCTGCGCTTCCTGCCGGAGGACGGGGGAGAGCGGCCCGCCGAGGACGGCGCGGTGCTGCCCGTGCCCGTCCTGCCCCCGGTCGCGGGCGCGCTCGGCGCCTGGGCGCGGCTGCTCGCGGGCAGCGGCGCCGGCCCCGTCCCGGCCGCCGTGGGCTGGGTGCGCGCGGACCAGCCGCCGCAGCCGCCGGCCCGGCCCAGGGCCCGGCTCTCCCCGGCGGAGCTCGTCGGCCGCTTCCGGTCCACCGCCTCGCCCGGCGCGGCCCAGCTCGCCGTCTACCTGGCGGCGGCGCCGCTGTACCTGCCCGTGATGCAGCTCGTGCAGCGCACCATGCTGCCCGACTCCGGGCCCGCGGAGCTCTCCGAGGTGCTGCTCAGCGGGCTGCTCAGCCGGGCGGAGCAGGAGGGCGGCGACGGCCGCTGGTTCGCCTTCGCGCCGGGCGTCCAGGAGGAACTGCTGGCGCCCATCGACCGGGACGAGGCGCTGCTCGTGCTCAAGCACTGCTCCGAGTACGTGGAGCAGCGCTTCGGCAAGGGCGGCCCGAACTTCCCCGCGCTCGCCATCGCCCAGCTCGCGGCGGGCCCCTACGAGGGCGACGGCGCGGACCGCGACGACGGCGCGCCCCCGGCTCCCGCGCCGGACGGCCCGGACCGCCCCGGCGGTGCCCCCGCCCAGGGGCCGGGCGGCCGTTCCGCGTTCCCCGGGGCCGCGGCCGACGGGGCGCCCGGCTCCCGGCCGCGCGGCCTGCGGCCCTTCGCCGAGGTCGCGGCCAAGGTCCTCGAACGCTTTCTGCCCTTGCCCGACTCCTGGCCCCGGCGCGCCGATCCGGCCGCCAGTACGGGTGCCGGTGCCGCCTCACGGCCCGCCTCCGGGGCCGCCGCCCGTACGGACGCGGCGAGCGCGACCGGCGACCGTACGGGCACCGCCGACGACCGTACGGCCGGAGCCCGCCCCGCGGCGGCGGCCGTCCGCGAGGCGCACGCCCTCCTCCGGCGGTTCGAGACCGACGGCATGGTGATGAACCTGCTCGACGCCGTGCAGGTACTGCGGGCCGCCACCGCCCAGGAGCGGGTCCGCGGCTCCGACCCCGAACTGTGGACCGAACTCGCCGCCGGACTGCTGCGGCTGTGGCGGCTCCAGGGCGGTGGCAGCGCCCTGGACGAGGCCGAGCGGGCCGCGATGACCGCCACCGCCCACCCCGGCGCCGTACGGGCCCGTGCCGTTCTCGCGCGCGTCCTGCACGCCCGCGCCACCGACCGGAGCGCCGCCGGGGACGAGCGGGCCGCGCTCGAACTGCTGCGCCGCGCCGACCGGGAGTTCGCCGCCGTCTGCGCCTCCCCGGTGCTCACCGCGGACGAGGCACTGGCCATCACCCTGGAGCGGGTGCGGGTGCTGGAGGAGCAGTGGCGCCTCGGCGGCGACACCGGTCTCCTGCAGGAGACCGTCGGCATGCTGGAAGCGTTCGGTGACGCCTGGCCGCTGGACCGGCCCCGGCCCAGCGCCCTCCCGCTGGCCCACGGCCGGGCCCTGCTGCGGCTCGCCGAGACCACCACGCGCGACCCCGAACGGGCCCGGGTGTACGCCGGCCAGGCCGCCGCCTCCCTGGGGCACGCGTGCGAGGCGCTGGCCGCCGAGCCGGACACCGGCGACGAGCAGTGGGTCCGGGCGGCGCTCGACCTCGTCGACGCGCTGCTGCTGCGCGGCGGCCGGCTCGACGAGGCCGAGCGGCTCATCGACCGGGCCCGCGGCCAGGCCCGCGAACAGAGCCTGCGGGCCGCCTGTACCGCGCGTGCCGCCCGGCTGTCGGTGCGGCGCTACGAAGATGGTGCTGCCGGTGCGGCTGGCGCTGCCGGTGCCGCCGCCGCTGTCAGTACGGGCGGTGACCGGGCCGATGACGCGGCGGGCGGCGGCTCCGACGGCGGGGGCCGCCGGGCCGGCGACCCGGCCCATCTGGAGGAGGCCGCCCGGCGTTACGCGGCGGCCTGCCGCTCCGTGCCGCGCGACCGCGCCGAGTACAGCGACCTGCTCGCCGAGTGGGGCGCCGCCCTCCTCGAACGCGTCGGCGCGCCCGGCGGCGAGGGCTTCGTCTCCCAGGCCGTGCGCGTGCTGCGGGACTGCCGCATGGAGACCCCCGACGGCGACCCGCGCCTGGCCGCGCGGCTGTTGATGCTCGGCCGCGCGCTGCTGCTGCGCTACCGGGAGGAGGAGGATCTCGTCGACCTGCGCGAGGCGGAGTACGTGTTCGGGCTGGCCGTCCAGGGCGCCCGCGACCCGCTCGTGCGCGCCCGCTCCTGGCTCCACCGGGGCGAGGCCCACCGGTTGAACTTCCGCCACACCGGGCGGGCCGAGCGGCTCGACGACGCGGCCGGCGCGTACCGGCGGGCCGCGGAGGCGGCCCGCGCGGCGGAGGAACGGCTGCCGGACCCGGCGGAGGCGATCCGGCTCGCCGCGTCCGCGCACCATCGGCGTGGCGTCGTCTACGAGGCCGCGGGGCGGCCGCGGGCCGCGCGGGAGTCCTACCGGATGGCCCTGGAGGAGTGGCGCCGACTCCCGGGCGGCGGCGGCCTCGACGCGGTCCGCACGGCCGAACGACTCGGTGACCTGGCCCGCCCCCGCTGACCCGGCCGAATGGGGCCGTGCCCGACACTGGTCCGGTCGGCCTGCCGCCCCCGGCTGCCGCCGTCCACTCGGCCGCGCTGGCGCGGCCCATCGGGCACGGTCGGCGTCGGGCCGTCTGTCCGCGCCTGTGGTGGCATTGACCGACCTGGCCGTGTTGGCGGCGGCTCCGACGTGGTCCGCACGGCCGAGCGGCTCGGGGGCCTGGCCCGCCCCCCGCTGGCGCAGACCCAACTGGGCTTTGCCCGATGCCGGTTCGCCGTCTGCGCCGCCGCCGGCCTGTCGGGCGGCTGCCGGTCCACTCGGCCGCGCTGGCGCCGCCCAATGGGGGATCGTGCCAGCAGCGGCCGCCCGCTCCTGCGACGACGGCAGTCCGCCCGGCTGCGCTGGCGCGGCCCATCGGGCACGGTCGGCGTCGGGTCGTCTGCCCGTGCCTGTGGTGGCGCCGGCCGGCCTGGCCGTGTTGGCGGCGGCCTCGACGCGGTCCGTACGGCCGAGTGGCTCGGGGGCCTGGCGCGCCACCCGCTGGCGCCGGCCGAACCGGGCCGTGCGCGGCGTCGGTTCGGCCGCCTGCGTGGCAGCCGGCCGAACCGGGGGCGGTGCCCGCACCGGCCGCCCGGCGCCGTCAACGCCGGCCCTTGCTCGCGCCGTGCCGCGCGTCAGCGCTGGCCCAACCCGCCCGGCGGTGCCGGGCCACTCGGCCTGTACGGCCGAGGTCCCACCGGTCCCGGTCCGCCGTCTGCGTCGCTGCCAGCCTGGCGGGCCCGGCCGGCGTCGGGCCGCCGGCCCGCGTCCATGGTGGCGTCGGGCCGCCTGGCCGCGTTGGCGGCGGCCTCGACGCGGTCCGTACGGCCGAGTGGCTCGGGGACCTGGCGCGCCCCGCTGACCCCGGCCGAGCTGGGCCGTACCCGACGCTGCTCCGGTCGGCCTGCCGACCCCGGCTGTCGCCGGTCCACTCGGCCGCGCTGGCGTCGGCCGAATTGGGCCGTGCCGAGACCGGCCGTCCGCGTCCGCCTCGACGCCAGTCCGGCCGGCCGCGCCGGCGCCATCCCGCCGGACACCGTCGGCTCCGGGCCCTTGCCCGCGCCTGCGGCGGGGCCGCCCGGCCTGAGGTGCCGGGGCCCACCGAACCCGGGCCCGCCGGTCCGGGGCCCAACTGCCCTGCGCTCATGCGCCGCGCCCGCGCCAGCGCTGGCCCGGGGCCCAACTGCCCTGCGTCCATGCGCCGGGCCCGCGCCGGGCCGCCGGCCCGGCCCGGCATGTCGGGCCCGGGTCCCCGCCGTCCCGCCGTCCCGCCGTCCCGCGGCCCCGCGGCCCCGCGGCCGAGAACCGTCGCGTCCGTGGCCCGCCGGGCCGCGAAAACCGCGCCGCGTGGGCCTCCGCGCCGCAAACTCTCCCGCGGCGACACGGCCGAATGGCGCCCCCCGCCACCCACTCCCCGTTTCGGTCCGTCCCGCCGAGGGAATCTCCGGTGAGCTTCGACCGGGCAACGAGCAGAGGTGGTGTTGACATGAGTCGACTCGAGCCGGTGAGCGGTGGCGTCGCCGGGCCCGTACCCAATGGCGTCCCCAGGGGAGAACTGCCGGACCTCCAGGGCCTGGACCTGGCGACCCTGCGGACGCTGGACCACCCCGTACTGACCGAGGTGCTGACAGAACTGCGCTCGCGGATCGAGGAACCCACCGAAATGCTCTGGGGATTCGGCAACTCCTTCTGACCCGGCGCGACCGCCGCACCGCACGTTTTCGGTCTCCTTGGACGACCGGCGGGACACACGGCCGGCGCGGGAGACACACGACCGGCGGGGCGCGCAGCCGGGCCGGCACGCGGGGCACAAGGGAGAATCCTCAGTGGCGCAGCGGACAACACGCGAGAAGCCGACAGGGTCCCGCGCGGCGCGCCCGGTGCCCTTCCGGCAGTTCATCCTCAAGGTCAACAGCCGGTGCAACCTCGCCTGCCGCTACTGCTACATCTACTTCGGCGCCGACGACACCTGGCGCCACCACCCCGTCGCCTCCGACGACCCCGTTCTGCTGCGCGCGGCCGAGCGGATCGCCGAACACGCCGCCGGCCACGCCCTGCGCGACGTCGCGGTGGTCCTGCACGGCGGGGAGCCCCTGCTGACCGACCCCGCCCGGCTCGGCGCCGCCGTCGGCCACGTCCGGGCGCGCGTGCCGGCCGACTGCACCGTGCACGCCGTCGTCCAGACCAACGGCACCCTGCTCACCGGCGAGCGGCTGCGCGTCCTCGCCGCCCACGGCATCCGGGTGGGCGTCAGCCTGGACGGCGGGCTGCCGCACCACAACCGCGACCGCGTCGACCACGCCGGACGCCCCTCCTGGCCGGCCGCGACCCGCGGCCTGCGGCTGCTCGCCGACCACCACCGCGACACCTACGCCGGAGTACTGTGCGTGGTCGACCTCCGCTCGCGGCCCGAGGAGGTGTACGAGTCGCTGCTCGCCTTCGACCCGCCGGCCATCGACTTCCTCCTGCCGCACGGCAACTGGAGCGCGCCGCCGCCGGGGCTGCCGGGGCCGGCGGACGGCCCGGCCCCGTACGGCGACTGGCTGTGCGCCGCGTTCGACCTCTGGTGGTCGTCCGACCGGCGCCGCACCCGGGTGCGGATCTTCGAGGAGTGCATCGCGCTGCTGCTGGGCGTGCCCGCCGGCACCGAGTCCATGGGGCTCCAGCCGTTCACCGCCGCGGTGGTGGAGACCGACGGCTCCATCGAGCAGGTGGACTCCCTCAAGTCGGCCTACGAGGGCGCCGCGGCCACCGGCCTCGACATCTTCCGGCACTCCTTCGACGACGCCCTCGCCCACCCCGGCATCGCCGCCCGCCAGGCCGGGCGGGCCGCGCTCGCGCCCGTCTGCCTGCGCTGCCCCCTGGTCGAGGTCTGCGGCGGCGGCCAGTACCCGCACCGCTACCGCGCCGGGTCCGGCTTCCGCAACCCCTCGGTGTACTGCGCCGACCTCCAGCGCCTCATCCGGCATGTGGCGGCCCGGCTCGCCGCGGCGGCCGCCCCATGACGACGGCGCTCACCCCGGAGATCCTCCGCGAGCTCGGGCGCACCGGCGGCGGGCCCGCCGCGCTCGGCGTGCTGACCGCCGGCCAGCGCACCCGCAGACTGCTGCTGTTGCGCACCCTCCTGGACGCCGTGGCCGCCGCCCCCGCCGGCGCCCTGCCGCCCGGCGCCGCGGAGTCGGTGCGCCACCACTGGGGCCTGCTGGAGGAGGCCGAGCGCGCCGCCCCGGCCGCCGCCCGCCGCGTGCTGTACTACCCGTTCGTCGGCGCCTGGGCCGAGACCTGCGTGCGCGCCCTCGCCACGGCCGCGCACCGCCCCGCGGGCCCCGGGCCCCGGCCGCCCGCTCCCGACCTCGCGCACCTGGGGCACCTCGCCTGCGCCGCCGCCGTACGGGCCGGGATCGACTTCCGGCTCCGGCTGCCCGCCCGGGACGGCACCCTGCCCCTGCCCACCGTCGGCGCCCTGTGCCGCACCGAACCCGGCCCGCCACCGGTCGAGTTCGACGTCCGGGGCGAGCGCGGCCGGCTCACCGTACGGCCCGTGGCCGCCCCTCCCGCGCAGCCCAGGACCGCGGAGGTGCGCCGCTCGGCCGACGGCACCTGGCGCTCCGCCGACCCCCGCTGGGCCCCCGTGCACACCCTCCCGGCCGGGCCGTGGACCGTGCTCCTCGACGACCTCGACCCCTACCGCTCCACCCGCAGCGGCCGGCCGGACGCCCTGCGCGCCGCCGAACGGCTGCCCGACGGCGAGCGCAACCGCTGGCGCTCCGTCTGGCAGGCCGCGCTGCCCCTGCTGCGCCTGGGCGGAGAACCGCGCGCCACCGAGGCCGAGACGCTGCTGGACTGCGTCGTCCCGCTCGACCCGCCGCCCGGCGCCTCCCCGTACGGCGGCGCGGCCCACTGCAGCGGCACACGCCGGGAGGCGTACGGCGCGGTGCTCAGCAGCGCCCCGCCCGGCCCCGGCCACCTCGCGGCGACCGTCGTCCACGAGCTCCAGCACGCCAAGCTCTCCGCCCTCGCCGAGCTCGTGCCCCTGCACACCGCCGGGCCCACCCCGCTCCACTGGGCCCCGTGGCGCGTCGACCCGCGCCCCTTCGACGGGCTGCTCCAGGGCGCGTACTCGCACCTGGCCCTCGCCGACTACTGGCAGCGCCTGGCGCTCGCCACCGACGACCCCATGCGGCGCGACAGCGCCTGGGCCGAGCACTCCCGCTGCCGGGAGCAGGTCGGCGCCACCCTGCCCACCCTCCTCGGCTCCCGCCGGCTCACCCCCGAGGGGCGCGTGCTGGTGGGCGAGATGGCCGCCCACCAGCAC
>NZ_JBPQTV010000244.1:0-9739 GCF_051386515.1 Streptomyces sp. URMC 123
GGGACCGCCGCGACCGCGACGAGCGCGGAGATCGCGGGAGAACGACGTCCGGACGGGCCGCCGCACCCCCCGGGAACCGCGTGCGCGCACGTCAAGAGGGCGTGCCGGGGTTACGGCACTGTTGCGAGGAGTTCACGCGCCCGCATCCTCCGGACTCGGGGTCGACCGAACAAACTGGCTATGCTCGCGTCATGGCCGTACTGGGATGGCTCACCCCCCGAAGGCGCTTCGCCACGGCACGCAGTGTGCTGGCAGGCGAGGCGGCCGCCGAGGCAGCGCGCAAGGCCTCCGTCGAGGCCGCGGAACCCGCCGGGCGGGCGGGCGGAGCGGTCGCCGAGAAGGCCGCTCCCGGGCGGACGCCCGGGGAGGAGCGCGGGAAGGAACCCGGGAAGGCACCCGGAAAAGAAGCGGAAGCGGAATTTCCCGTCGCCGGCGATGTCCGGGCCGCCGCCTTCTTCGATCTCGACAACACCGTGATGCAGGGCGCCGCGATCTTCCATCTCGGGCGCGGCCTCTACAAGCGCAAGTTCTTCCGCAAACGGGAGCTCGCCCGGTTCGCCTGGCAGCAGGCGTGGTTCCGGCTCGCCGGCGTCGAGGACCCGGCCCATATCCAGGACGCCCGCGACAGCGCCCTGTCCATCGTCAAGGGGCACCGCGTCAGCGAGCTCATGGAGATGGGCGAGGAGATCTACGACGAGTACATGGCGGAGCGGATCTGGCCCGGCACCCGCGCCCTGGCCCAGGCGCATCTCGACGCCGGCCAGAAGGTCTGGCTGGTCACCGCCGCCCCCGTGGAGACCGCGCGGATCATCGCCCGCAGGCTCGGGCTGACCGGCGCCCTCGGCACGGTCGCCGAGTCCGTGCACGGCGTCTACACCGGCCGGCTGGTCGGCGAGCCGCTGCACGGCCCCTCGAAGGCCGAGGCCGTACGGGCGCTGGCGGCGGCCGAGGGCCTGGACCTGTCGCGCTGCGCCGCCTACAGCGACTCGGCCAACGACATCCCCATGCTGTCGATCGTGGGGCACCCGTACGCCATCAACCCGGACGCCCGGCTGCGCAAGCACGCGCGCGAGCGGGGCTGGCGGCTGCGGGACTACCGCACCGGGCGCAAGGCCGCGAAGGTCGGCATCCCGGCGGCCGCGGGGCTCGGCGCCCTGGCGGGCGGGGCGGCCGCGGCGGTCGCCCTCCACCGCCGCCGGCGCTGATCACCGGCCGCCTCCCCCGCCGCCGGCGAACCGGCCGCCGGCTGCCTCCCTCTGCCCCCGGCGACCGAGCACCGGTCGCCCTTCGCCACGGCCCACGGCCCGCGATCCCGAACACGCGGGCGCTGAGCGCGCATTCGCGCTTCTTACCCCCACTGGGCTCCCGCCAGTCCCAACGCCGTCGCAGCGCCACAACATGACCCGCATCCGAGCAGGAAAAGCGGAAATCCGATCGATATCTATCCGCTGTTCGATATTCAGTCGGTCATGAACCCATAACCAAGCGCTCCAAACCGGCGATTTGAGCAACTCGGCGTAGTACTGCCTGCACGAAGCGTTATTCTCCTCAGACGCAAACCGGTACCCACACGTCCCTACGACGGGTGAACGGTCCCGCACTGCACGTGATGGAAGCTCTGCCTATGGGAGTCCCGTGTACCCACACGTCGGGGTTGACACCTCGGGCCTGGCTACGCTTCGCGCTACGGTCCTCGACCATTTGCGCGGCATCGTCCCCACCGCGTACGCCGTCCCCGCCTTCGCCGCACCCGTCCCCGCCGACGGTCCCGTCGGCCCCGCCTACGCCCTGGCCGAGTCCGCCGCGGCGGTCGGCAGGCGCGCCCGCGCCAACGCCGGCGCCACCACCGCCCGCCGCCCCGGCGCCGACAGCGACAGCCACCGGATGATGGAGCTGGTCGAGCGCGCCCAGGCCGGCGAGGCCGAGGCCTTCGGCCGCCTGTACGACCAATACGCCGACACCGTGTACCGCTACATCTACTACCGCGTGGGCGGAAAGGCCACGGCCGAGGACCTGACCAGCGAGACCTTTCTGCGGGCGCTCCGCAGGATCGGCACCTTCACCTGGCAGGGCCGCGACTTCGGCGCCTGGCTGGTCACCATCGCGCGCAATCTGGTCGCCGACCATTTCAAGTCGAGCCGCTTCCGCCTCGAAGTGACCACGGGCGAAATGCTCGACGCCAATGAGGTCGAGCGCAGCCCCGAGGACTCGGTCCTCGAATCCCTGTCCAACGCCGCCCTGTTGGAGGCGGTGCGCAAGCTCAACCCGCAGCAGCAGGAGTGCGTCACCCTCCGCTTCCTCCAGGGCCTCTCCGTCGCCGAGACCGCCCGGGTCATGGGCAAGAACGAGGGCGCCATCAAGACCCTCCAGTACCGCGCCGTGCGCACCCTCGCCCGGCTGCTCCCCGACGACGCCCGCTGACCCGCGCGCCCGTCGCCCGCCCGCTCCCACCCCGCCTCCCGCTCGACCGCCGAGCGCGCGTTCCGACACCTACGGTGACCTCTCGATGACCACGTGGTCCGCCCACCCTCCATGCGTAACCCGACCGGCGCGCCGATCGTTGTGCGGGTTGCAGACTCCCTTCTGTCGCACCCTGTCCACTTCCGCTCACTCGATCGAGTGGTCCTGGCCAGAGCGTGCAACCTTCGTTATGTGCTCGGGAGTCGTAGGTGATGACGAGAGGAGGTGCCGCCCGTGATTCGGACCGTATCGGCGCACCGGCGGGCGAACGCCTTCGCCCAGGCCCTGGAGGACGAGGTTCCCGGCAGCCCCCGGGACCGGACGGCTGAGCACTGCGAGGACACCGCGGACCGGGCCGGGCACGGCCCGCTGCTGGCCCTGGCGGACGAGCTCGCCCAGCTGCCCAAGCCGACCCTGGACCCCGAGGTCCGCACGGTGCAGCGGGCCCAGTTGGTCGCCGCCATGGAGGCGATGCTCGCCGAGGGCACCCCGGGCGGCCCCCGGCTGCCCGAGCAGCGCACGCGCCAGCGGGGCGCCCACCGGCTGCGGAAGCTGCGCCCCCGGTCCCGCTGGTCCAAGGGGCTCGCGGCGGGCGGACTCACGGTCGGGGTCGCCGCGGGCGCCTTCAGCGGTGTGGCGGCGGCCAGTTCCGACGCCCTGCCGGGCGATTCGCTCTACGGGCTGAAGCGCGGCATGGAGGACCTCAAGCTCGGGATGGCCGACGGGGACACCGATCGCGGCGAGCTCTATCTCGACCAGGCGTCCACCCGCATGCAGGAGGCCCGCAGGCTGATGGAGCGCGGCCGCTCCGGAGGGCTGGACCACGAGTCGGTGCGCGAGGTCCGCAAGGCGCTCTCCGGGATGCGGCACGACGTCGAGGAGGGCCATCGGCTGCTGCGCGCGGCCCATCAGCGCGACGGCTCGCTCGGGCCGCTCCAGAAGCTGGAGGCCTTCGCCCGTTCCCACCGGGGGAGCTGGGGCGAGCTGCGGGACCGGCTGCCCGTTCAGCTCACGGACGTGATCCACGAGGTGAGTTCCGCCTTCGCCGCCATAGACGAAGAGGTCCGCCCGCTGAAGTCCAGGCTGCCCCTCCAGGGCGGCGACGAGCGGGGTCGGCGCGACACCCAGCAGTCCCGGCCGAGCAGCCCGGAGCGGGCCTCCTCCCGCCCCGCGCCGGCGTCCTCCAGCCCCGCCAAGGGCCGGACGGAGAGCGGCAGCAGCAAGCCGCAGCCGTCCATGTCCCAGCGGCAGCGCGAGGAGCAGGGGCTGATCGGCGGCGCCAGGGATCTCATCGATCCCCCGCTCGGCGGCAACCGCAGCCACGGCCCCGCGTCCGGCGGGGGTGGCCAGGACGGCAAGTCCGGCCAGCCCGAGGTGACGCTGCCGCCGCTGCTCCCCGGCATCCTGCCGGAGCTGGGCCTCCCCCGGGACGACTCCCCGTCCTGACGGGTCGGCCACGACCGAACGGCACTGTCGGCGGAGGTGATCGGAAGATCACCTCCGCCGCGGTCCTTTATGCGGCCTCAGAAGAAGACCGACCGGCGCTGCACCAGCAGCTTGTAGAGCGTGTGCTGAATCGTCTCCCGCACCTGGTCCGTGAGGTTGAACATCAGCATCGGGTCGTCCGCCGCCTCCGGCGGATAGCCGTCGGTCGGGATCGGCTCACCGAACTGAATGGTCCACTTCGTCGGCAGCGGCACCGCGCCCAGCGGCCCGAGCCAGGGGAAGGTGGGGGTCAGCGGGAAGTACGGGAAGCCCAGCAGCCGCGCCAGCGTCCGCGCGTTGCCGAGCATCGGGTAGATCTCCTCCGCCCCGACGATCGAACACGGCACGATCGGCACCCCGGCCCGCAGCGCCGTCGACACGAAGCCGCCGCGCCCGAACCGCTGGAGCTTGTAGCGCTCGGAGAACGGCTTGCCGATGCCCTTGAAGCCCTCCGGCATCACCCCGACCACCTCGCCGCGCTCCAGCAGCCGCTCCGCGTCCTCGGCACAGGCGAGCGTGTGCCCCGCCTTGCGGGCCAGTTCGCTGACGACCGGCAGGACGAAGACCAGGTCTGCGGCGAGCAGCCGCAGATGGCGCCCGGCCGGATGGTGGTCGTGCACGGCGACCTGGAGCATCAGCCCGTCCAGCGGAAGGGTCCCCGAGTGGTTGCAGACCACGAGCGCCCCGCCCTCGGCCGGGATGTTCTCGACACCCTTCACCTCGACCCGGAAGTACTTCTCGTACACCGGCCGCAGCAGCGACATCAGGACCTTGTCGGTGAGGTCCTGGTCGTAGCCGAACTCGTCGACCTCGTAGTCCCCGGTGATGCGCCGGCGCAGGAAGGACAGCCCGTGGGCGAGCCGCCGCTCCCAGCCGCCGTCCTCCGCCGCCACGGCCGCCGGCTCCTCGCTCTCGTCGGTGGGGTTCGGAGCCGGCCCGGCCGGCCGGGCCGGCTCCGGCGCCCCGGCCGCCGGCCGGTGCCCGGGCGCGGCGGCGTCCTGCCGCTCGGGCCCCGGGGCGTCCTGCTGTTCGGGTACGGGCGCGAGCGGGGTCGTCCGGCGGGCCGGGCGCGCCCCCTTCGCCTTGGGCCTGCCGCGCCGCGACCGCGGTTCGTCACCGAACGGAATGACCTTGGCGTCGGCCATGCGGTTGTCGCTCCTCACTCTCGCGGGCGGCCACGGGCAACAGCGCGGCCAGCCGGTCGACGGTACGGGCCAGGACATCGGGGGGCAGCAGCCCGGGGCCACGGCTGCGCGCGAAGTCCTCGAAGGTCTGCGCCGTCGTGTACTTGGGGTGGAAGCCGAGCGTCTCGCGCATCTGTGTGGTCCGCACCACCCTGCCGTGGGTGAGCAGCCGGATCTGCTCGGGCGAGAAGTCGGTGATGCCGGTGGCGCGCAGCGCGGAGCCGACCCAGGTGACGGCGGGCAGCAGGACGGGCACAGTGGGGCGGCCGAGCCGCCGGGCGGTCTGGGAGAGCAGCAGCACGCCGTCCCCCGCGATATTGAAGGTGCCGCTGTTCAGCGTCCCCCGCCGGGGCTCGGCGGCCGCGATCAGCAGGACGTCGATCACATCGTCCTCGTGCACGAACTGCAGGCGCGGGTCGTAGCCGAGGACGGTCGGCAGCACGGGCAGCGAGAAGTACTCGGCGAGCGGGGAGTCGGCACAGGGCCCGAGGATGTTGGCGAAGCGCAGCACGCACACGGCCACATCGGGCCGCCGCCGGGCGAAGCCCCGGACATAGCCCTCCACCTCGACGGCGTCCTTGGCGAAGCCACCGCTGGGCAGCGACTTGGGCGGGGTCGTCTCGGTGAAGAGGGCGGGGTCGCGGGGGGCGGAGCCGTAGACGCTGGTGCTGGACTTGACCACCAGCCGTTTGACGGCGGGGGCCTTCTGGCAGGCGCCGAGCAGCTGCATGGTGCCGATGACATTGGTCTCCTTGACCGATGCCCGGCTGCCGCGCTTGCCCAGGGGCGTGCCGGTGACGTCCATATGGATGACCGTGTCCACCTGGTGTTCGGCCAGCACCTTGCCGATGGTCGGCCGGCGAATGTCGGCCCTGACGAATTCCGCGCCGCCGAGATGGTGCTCGGGCGGCAGGGCGTCCACCGCGATCACCCGGTCGACGTCGGGCTCCCGCTGGATGCGGCGGACCAGACGGCCGCCGAGCTGCCGGGCGACACCGGTGACGAGCACGACCTTGCCCAAGATCAGCGCCTTCCTTCCCACCCTCGGAGCGTCGCGCTATCCGCAGTCGTCACCGTATCGGGTGGATGTCGCACTGTGATGACCGCCTGAGACCTACCCGACATTTCCAGCCTCGGCGATCTGACCGAGCGCATATGACGACGCCGCCCTCCCGCCGGGTGGCGGGAGGGCGGCGTGACACTCCCCCTGCCTCGCGACAGGGGGACCAAGATGCCGCTTACTTCTTGTTGCGACGCTGGACGCGCGTACGCTTGAGCAGCTTGCGGTGCTTCTTCTTGGCCATCCGCTTACGCCGCTTCTTGATAACAGAGCCCACGACTACCCTCGCTCACTTCTCATCACTCGGTGCGGGGCGTCCGAGCCCACACTACCTACGTCGGCCCAGCCTACCCGGCGGCGAGTGAAGGACGTAATCCGAGGGTCGCCGTCAGGCGGTCTCCACCCCCACGTAGGACTCGCGGAGATACTCGTGGACCGCTTGCTCCGGCACGCGGAAGGACCTCCCCACCCTGATCGCAGGCAGATGACCGCTGTGCACCAGCCGGTACACGGTCATCTTGGACACGCGCATCACCGAGGCGACTTCCGCCACGGTCAGGAACTGAACCTCATTCAGAGGTTGCCTCTCACCAGCAGCCATGACCCACCTGAACCTTCCGCACATGACGGGCACCGGCTTCCCCTCCGGTGACTCCTCATCGCTGTGCGCTCCTCCCCAGATTAGGGGCGGGTGATGCGAGTGGGGAAGAGGAGTAGCGACCGGGCGCCTACTGTGACAGACACGCTCGATTGAGTACATAGCGAGTAAGCGGTCGGTAGTAATCAGACCGCACAGCGTCATCAAGCGGAACGGCGACGGACACCCGCCCCTCGGCCTCGGCGACGAACAGGGCCGGGTCGTCGGTGTCTCCCAGCCCCATCGCGTCAATGCCCAGCTGACCTGCTCCGCAGACCCATCCGTGGTCCCCGACGACCAGCTCCGGAAGGGGTCCGCCGGCCTGGGCCGCGGCGGCCAGGGCGATACGAACCGGGAGCGGCGAATGCGTGTGCACGCCCCGGTCGGCGCCCCGATCGCGCCCCCCGGGGTGCCGCACGAACGCCACCCCCCGTACGTAGTCGAGGAGGTGGGTGCGTAGCCCGAATCGGGTCGTTATGTCGACACATCGCCACTGACCCGGGGTGAGAACGGGACAGCCCGCCGCCGACAGGGCAGCGGCCAACGCGGCGTAGAAGCCCAGGAGACGGTGGGGGTGACCGGTGCCGAACAGCACGGGCTCGCGGGCCGCCGCGGCCGCTCCGAGGCGGTCGGCGAACGCCGCCAAAGCGTGCAGCGTTCGGTCGGGATCGATCGTATCCGCACCGGAAACATGGGACGGGTCGGCCGAAACCCCGCACCGATCGGACATCAAGCGAAGCAAGTCCCCCGGGCCCCAGGCCCCTTCGGGGTCCAGACCGAGCAGCATCCGGGGGTCGCCCGCGGCGAACAACCGGTAGCTGAGCAGGCTCGTTTCGCGCGGGGTGGCCACGGAGCCGGCGAGCCGGGTCGCCAGGAGGTGGGTGCGCAGAGCCGTCACGCCCGCATGCTCACGCATCGCGCCCGACCCCTGCGCGGAATTACCGGCGGATACCGCCCACTCGGCCTAACGCGGCCGGCCACCGCCGCCCGAAGCCCCCGCCGGCTCCACTCGCGGGAGCCCGCAGGAGCTCGCGGCAGCTCGGCGTGGCGCATGTCCGACGGTCAGGGCAGCAGTCCGTGGGCGGGGAACACCGCCCTCCGCGTGGCGACGATCCCCCGGTCGACCGCGTCCGCGGGGTCGTACCCCCCGCCTCCGACGTCCCGCCACCGCGGCCGCCGGCCGTCCGTCATCCGCAGCGGCGCCCCCTGCCGCGTCCGCCGGTACACCTCGGCCCGCCACTCCTCCGGCACCGCCGTCTCCGGCTCGATCGGCCGCCCGGCCGCGATCGCCACCAGGTGCGTCCACGCCCTGGGCACCACGTCCACGACCGCGTACCCACCGCCGCCCAGCGCGATCCACCGGCCGTCCGACCAGCGGTGGGCCAACGCGTGACAGGACTCCGCGGCGATGCGCTGGGCGTCCAGGCTCAGCGCCAGATGGGCCAGCGGGTCCTCCGCGTGGGTGTCCGCGCCGTGCTGGGTGACCAGCACCTGGGGCCGGAACGCGGCCAGCAGCTCCGGCACCACCGAGTGGAAGGCCCGCAGCCAGCCCTCGTCCCCCGTCCCGGCCGGCAGCGCCACGTTCACCGCGCTGCCCTCGGCGGCCTCGCCCCCCGTCTCCTCGGGCAGGCCGGTCTGCGGAAAGAGCGTCGAGGGGTGCTCGTGCAGCGAGATCGTCAGGACGCGCGGGTCGTCCCAGAACGCGGCCTGCACCCCGTCCCCGTGGTGCACGTCCACATCCACGTACGCGACCCGCTCCGCGCCGAGCTCCAGCAGCCGGGCGACGGCCAGTGCCGCGTCGTTGTAGACACAGAAGCCGGAGGCCGCCCCGGGCATCGCGTGGTGCAGCCCGCCGGCGAAGTTCACGGCGTGCGACACCTCGCCCCGCCACACCGCCTCCGCCGCGCCCACCGACTGCCCGGCGATCAGGGCGGACACCCGGTGCATCTCCGGGAAGGCGGGGTCGTCGACGGTGCCCAGCCCGTACGAGCCGTCCGCCGCCGCGGGATCGGCCGACGCCCGGCGCACCGCGTCGATGTAGTCCTGCCGGTGCACGAGCCGCAGCGTCGAGTCCCCCGCCGCCTTGGCGGCCACCACCTCGAGATCACCGCCGCGGTCCAGCCCGTACGCCTCCACCAGGCGCATCGTCAGCGCCAGCCGCACCGGGTCCATCGGATGGCCGGGCCCGAAGTCATAGCCGGTCACTGCCTCGTCCCACATCAGTCGCGCGCGGCCGCTCATGCACGTCACCGTATCGGGCGGGGACACCTCCGAACGAGCGGATTCGGGGCAGCGTGGCGAGCAGCAGCACCGTCGGCACGAGCATCGCCCCGCGGTGGCTCCACGCCTCGCCCACAGCGCCCACCAGCGGCGAACCCACGAGGAAGCCGGCGTAGTTGAAGACGTTGAGCCGCGCCACCGCGGTCTCGGACGCGGCGGGCCGCAGCCGCGCCGCCGCCGCGAACGCCTGCGGCACGATCACGCCCAGCGCGGGGCCCAGCAGGGTGAAGCCGAGCAGCCCCGCCCAGGGCCCGGGCGCGCTCGCCACCACCGCGAACCCGACCACCGCCAGCAGCACCCCGGCCCGCACCACGGCGACCGGCCCGAACCGCCGCACGGCCGGGTCGCCGACCGCCCGGCCGAGCAGCGCGGCGACCGTATAGGCGCTGTACGGGACGGTCGCGAGCTGCTCGGAGCTCCCCAGGACGTCCCCGAGGTACTTCGCGCTCCAGTTCGCCACGGTCGCGTCGCCGACGAAGACGACCATGACGACGAGGCAGAGCGGCAGCAGCGGCCGTTCGACCGGAGCACCACCGGGTTGTGGGTCTTCGGCCCGGAGCGGGCCGGCGGACGTGCGAGCCCCGGGCAGGCCGGCGGACGGGTCGGCGGACCGGTCGGCGGGCGGGCCGGCGG
>NZ_JBPQTV010000245.1:0-9684 GCF_051386515.1 Streptomyces sp. URMC 123
CGGGGCTGGTCTCCCTGGCCCTGACCGACGGGGTCGGCCGCGACTACTACGCGGTCAACGCCGACGCCGACCCGGCCCGCCGACGTATCGGCCCCGTGCCGGCCGGTCGAGCTCTGGGGGCGGCTGGTCACCGCACCTCCGCTCGCCCCCACCGGGCCCGAGATCCTGCCGTACCGGCACTCCGCCGACGCGGACACCGCCGCCCGGCAGCCGGCCCCCGGCCCCGAGCAGGCCCCCGCCGGGGCCCGCCGCCTCGTCGGTGTCGTCGTCGACGCCGCCACCGGCGTCACCGCCGCCGAGGCGGCCGAGCGCCTCCCGGACGGCATCTTCTCCCTCGACCAGGACGGCCGGGTCACCTACGCCAACCGCCGCGGCGAGGAACTGCTGCGCCGCGACCGTGCCGCGCTGCTCGGCCGCCACCCCTGGGAAGTGCTGCCCTGGCTCGCCGACCCCGCCTACGAGGACCGCTACCGGGCCGCGATGCTGTCCCAGGAGGCGACCTCCTTCACCGTGCGCCACCCCGACGGGCAGTGGCTCGGCTTCGTCCTCCACCCCGACGTCCACGGCCTCACCGGCCGCGTCTTCCCCACCCGGGCCCCGGAGGCGCCCGGCGCGCACGTGGAGCCGCCCGAGCCCAGGGGCCCGCTCGCCGTGGCCGGCTCCGGCGCCCTTGCCCGGGCCGGCGCGCTCCACCACGTCGTCCAGATGGCGAGCGTGCTCACCGAGGCCGTCACCGTGCGCGAGGTCTGCGCGGCCGTCGCGGAACAACTGCTGCCGGCCTTCGGCGGACAGGAGCTGGCGCTCTATGTGATCCGTGACCGCCGCATGCACCTGGCCTGGGAATCGGGGTATCCCGAGGGGTTCCTCGACGAGTTCGAAGGGGTGCCGCTGAACGCCCATCTGCCCGGCGTGGAGACCCTCACCACCGGCACCCCCATCTTCTTCGAGTCCCGGAACCGACTGAGCGCCGCCTACCCCGAGATCTCGCTCGACCGGATGCAGTCCTGGGCGTTCCTGCCCCTCGTCGCCTCCGGCCACCCCGTCGGCTCCTGCATCCTCGGCTACGACCGGCCGCGCGTCTTCACCCGCGACGAGCGGGCCGCGCTCACCGCGCTGGGCGGCCTGGTGGCCCAGGCGCTGGAGCGGGCCCGGCTGTACGACGCCGAGTTCACCCTCGCCCGCGGCCTCCAGAACGCGCTGCTGCCCCACCGGCTGCCCCCGGTGCCCGGCCTGCGGATGACCGGCCGCTACCTCCCCGGCACCCAGGGCATGGAGATCGGCGGCGACTGGTACGACGCCATCGAGACCGCCCGGGGGGTCGCCCTCGTCATCGGCGACGTCGAGGGGCACAGCGTGGCCGCGGCCGCCGTCATGGGCCAGCTGCGCAGCGCCGTGCACGCGTTCACCACCAGCGACGGCTCACCCGGGGAGGTGCTGCGCCACACCAACCAGCTCCTCGCCGACCTCGACGCCGGTGTCTTCGCCACCTGCTGCTACATCGAGCTGGACCCCCGCAGCGGCCTCGCCCGCGCCGTCCGCGCCGGCCACCCGCCGCCCCTGCTGCGCCACGCGGACGGCCGCGCCGAACCGCTGGAGCTGCCCGGCGGCACCCTGCTCGGCGTGGACCGGGACGCCGACTACCCCGTGACGCCGTTCCAGGTGCCGCGCGGCGCGGTGCTCGCCCTCTACACCGACGGGCTGGTCGAAAAGCCCGGCGAGGACATCGACCAGGGCATCGCCGCCGTCTGCGAGCGCCTGGCCCGCACCTCGCCGGACGACCTGGAGAGCGCGGCCGACGCCCTGGTGGGCGACGCCCACGGCGCCACCGACCGGCCCGACGACGTGGCCCTGCTGCTCGCCGCCTACATGGGCGTGTGACCGGTACCCCGGCCCCGCCCCGTCGTTGGAACCTCGCAGAAACGCACAAGCCGCCCCGCATACGGAGGTTTCCATGCGACTCGTACGCCCCATGCTCAGCGCCGTGCTGGCCACCGGGCTCGTCGGCCTCGCGCCGGCCCTCGCGCACGCCGTCGCCCCGGTGTCGCCCCCCACCGGCGGCCCCGCCCACGGCCCCGGCACCTGGCCGGCCACCGGACTCGTCTTCACCGGCGCCGAGACGGTGACCGGAACGGCGCAGGCGGTCGCCCAGTCCCCGACCGTCCAGGAGACGGGGGCCCTGGTCCAGGAGGTGGGGGGCCTGGAGGGCGCCGAGCTGACGTACATGCGCTTCCAGTAGGGGCTTCGTGGCGGCCGGTGCGCCGCGCGCCGCCGGTCGGGCGCGCCCCGGGTGCGCGGGCGTTCGACCCCGTGTACGGATGGAACCACGTGTGCCGAGCGGCCCGGCGGGCACTCGGCACGGGCGAGGTGGGGCCGGCGGGCGACGCCGGCCTTTCGGACGCCCTCCGCACGACGTCGGCGAAGGAGAAGGACATGGCGCAGCTCCGAGGGCTCTCCTCCGTGGTCACCGGCGGTTCCCGGGGCCTCGGCCTGCTGATCGCCCGGGAACTCCTGCAGCGCGGCAGCGAGGTCACCATCGCCGCGCGGGACGCCCATGAACTGGAGGAGGCCGAGCGGCTGCTCCACCGCGCGGGGGGCCGCGCCGTCCGCACGGCCGTCTGCGACGTCCGCGACCGGCACGCCGTGCGCGCCCTGATGGAGGAGGTGGCCGGCCGCGGCACCGGGATCGACCTCGTCGTGGGGAACGCCGGGATCGTCCAGGTCGGGCCGGTCGAGTCGATGGGCGTGGACGAGTTCCGGGACGCCATGGACTCGATCTTCTTCGGCGCGCTGCACACCGCCCTGGAGGCCATGCCGTATCTGCGGCGCAGCCCGGCCGGCGGCCGGCTCGGGCTGATCGGGTCCATCGGCGGGCTGCTCGCCGTGCCGCATCTGCTGCCCTACTCCTGCGCCAAGTCCGCCGTCGCCGCGCTCGCCGAGGGCCTGCGCGAGGAGCACGCCCGCGAGGGGGTGAGCGTGACGGCCGTGCACCCGGGGCTGATGCGCACCGGCTCCCATCTGCACGCCCACTTCACCGGGGACGCGGAGAAGGAGTTCGCCTGGTTCTCGGCGCTGGCGGGGCTGCCGGTGCTGTCGATGAACGCCGAGCGTGCCGCCGGGCGGATCGTCACGGCCCTGGAGCACCGCAGGCCCCGGCTGGTGCTCACCCCGGTCGCCCGGGTCGGCGCCAAGGTCCACGGGCTGGCGCCGGTGCTCACCACCCGGCTGAGCACGCTCGCCGCGCGGCTGCTGCCGCGGCCCGTCGGCACCACGGGCGGTGGCGTGGAGGGCCGGGAGGTGGCCGCCGCCGTCCGCCCGGACCGCGGCCGGCTCGCCCTGTGGTGCTCCCGCCTCAACGAGCGTGCGGCGGACCGGCTCAACCAGCGCGGCGGGGCACCGGCCCCGGGCCGGAACCCGGCGATCTGACGCCGCGGCCGGCCCCGCATTATGCGCCCGTCGGCGCGGCGGCCGAACGGGAATCGGCGATCTTCCAGCAGAACGGGCGAGCCACCGCCCCATGACGGCCGGTCACGGGGAGGAACGTCCTAGGATCGCAGCGCACTGTGGCGCGGGCCGTGGGAACGGAGGTCAGCCATGCCCGACCTCACCGCCGATCCGGCGGCCGGCACGGCCGCCGAGCGCGCCCGCCGCATCGTGGACTCGACCTGGTTCGGCACCGCGGCGTTCCTCGTCATCGTCGCCAACGCCGCCCTGCTGGGCGTCGAGACCTACTCCGGTGTCGTCCGCCGCTGGCACACCGAACTGACCCTCCTCGAACACGCTTTCCTCGCCGTCTTCACCGTCGAGATCCTGCTCCGTGCCGTCGCGCACGCCGACCGGCCGCGTGACTTCCTGCGGGACCCGTGGAACCTGTTCGACCTGGCGGTCGTCCTCCTCGCGTTCCTGCCCTTCGCCCGGGAGAACGCCACCGCCCTGCGCCTGCTGCGGCTGGCCCGTGTGCTGCGCACCGCGCGCTTCCTGCCTCAGGTACGTGTGGTGCTGGTCGCCGTCGGCAAGTCGCTCCCCGGCACGCTCAGCTTCCTGCTGGTGGGGTCGCTGCTGCTGTACATCTACGCCATGATCGGCTGGGTGGTGTTCGCCGACACCGACCCCGAGCACTACGGCTCCCTGGGCCGGTCGTTCCTCACCCTCTTCCTGCTCATCACCCTGGACGGGCTGGGCGAGGCGGTCCACGCCGGCCTGGAGATCTCCCGCTGGACGATCCTCTACTTCGCCTCCTACGTCCTGCTGGGCTCCTTCGTCCTGGTCAATCTGCTGATCGGCGTGGTCATCAACTCCCTGGAGGAGGCCCGGGAACTGGAGGCCGCGGCCACCGCGCGCAACGAGAGCAAGGAGCGTCAGCCGGCGACCGCGGCGCGCGACGACGACCCCGAGCGGCTGCGCCGGCGCATCGCCGCGGCCCGGGCCGCCCTGGACGAGCTGGAGGACAGCCTCCACCGCCTCCCCGGCCCTCGCTGACGCCGGCTCCCCACACCACGCTCCACCTCGCCGCCGGGCCGCGCCCGACGCCGTACACCCCGCCCCGCACCGTCGTCATCCCCCGGCGCCGTACGCCCCTGACGACGCGTCACTCACGCGACCCGCCGCGCCCGCTCGCCGTGATCACACGGATGGCGGTGTCGTGCCTGGTGGGAGCGGGGGAAGAATGCGGTTCGACTGCGCCCTGCGGGCGAACTCCAGGATGAGGAGCTCTGTGATGCCGATTGTCGGCACCCGGCGCCGATCGCGTCCCAGCCCGCTCGATCAGACCTGGCTCCGGTACGAGGGCCCGGCCCGCGCCGCCGGGCCCGCCGCCCCTGGGGGTCGGTGGCGCGAGCCGATCCTCACCGCGGTCGCCCGGGAAGCGGACCTGCTGGACCGCCCATGAGCCGGCTCGGCGCACCCCTGCGGGCCCGGGCGCCGAGAGCCGTGATCGCGGCCTGGCTGCTGCTGTGCGCGCTGTGCGCGCTCCCGGCGGCCACCGTGTTCGACCGGCTGAGCAGCGGCGGCTTCACCGTGGCCGGCGCCGAGTCGGACCGCGCCGCCGACGTGGCCGGCGAGCGCTTCGGCCGCGACACCCCCGACGCCATCCTGCTCTTCCGCAGCGAGAAGCCGGCCGAGCTGCACGGCCGCGCGCTCGTCACAGCCGTCGAGAACGCCTGGCGGCCCCTGGCCGACCGCACCGCCCAGCCCGACCGCACCCCGCGGCCCGAACCGGGCGCGCGGGACGGCCCCGACGGGAGGGACGGCCCGGACACGGCCGGCCGGGCACGGCTCACCCTGTCGGAGGACGGGCAGGCCGTCCTGCTGAGCGTCCTGCTGCGCGGGGACGACGACGAGTCGAAACGGCGGACCTTCGCCCGGCTGCGCGCCGATCTGAGGCCGCCGGCGAACGTCTCGGTGATCCACGGCGGTTCCATCCCGTTCCTGGAGGAGGCGAGCGCCCGCTCCCGCGCCGACCTGGTGCGGGCCGAGATGATCGCCGCGCCGGTGCTGCTGGTCCTGCTCATCCTGGTGTTCGGCAGCGTGGTCGCCGCCGTGCTGCCGCTGTGCATCGGGGGCATCGCCGTGCTGGTCGCGCTCGCGGTGCTGCGCGTCGCCAGCTCCGTCACCGAGATCTCCGTCTTCGCCGTCAACACCGTCACCATGGTCGGCTTCGGCCTCGCCGTCGACTACGGGCTGCTGATCATCACCCGGTTCCGGGAGGAGCGCCGCCTGCGCGGGGCGACCGACGAGGCGCTCACCGCCACCCTGCGCACGGCCGGCCACACCGTCGCGTTCTCGGCCGGGCTCGTCGCCGTCGCCCTCGCCGCCCTCGCCTTCTTCCCGCTGGCCTTCATGCGCTCGCTGGCCATCGGGGGAGTGGCCGTGGTCGTCGCGGCCGCCGGCGCCGCGCTCACCGCGCTGCCCGCGCTGCTGGGACTGCTCGGCCGGCGGCTGGACAAGGGCCGCAGCCCCCTGCTCGGCGACCGCTCCGGGCGGCACCGGGCGGCGGCGGGCGGCCACCGCCGGCACGCCGTGGGGCGCAGCGGATTCTGGTACGGGCTGGCGCTGCTCGTCGCCCGCCGCCCGGCGCTGTGGCTGGCCGCCTGCACCGCCGTCCTGGTGGCCGCGGCCCTGCCCGTCACGCACGTCGCCTTCGCCGGCATCTCCGAGCGCACGCTTCCGGAGTCCTCCGAGACCCGGCGGGTCCTCCAGGCCGTCCACCGGGACTTCCCCGCCGAGGAACGGGCCAGGATCGAGGCGGTGGTGCGCCGGGAGGACGGCCCGATCGCCGCGCCGGAGGGCCGCCGGGCGCTGCGGGAGTGGCTGGCGGCCGCGGAGCGGTCGCCCCGCGTCGGCGAGGTCGAGGTCGTCGCGACCGAGGGGGACGCCGCCCTGGTGGCCGTGCGCCCGGCCGACACGGCCCCCGCCGTGGAACAGACGGCGGTCCGTCAGCTCAGGGAGACCCGGGCGCCGCCCGGCCTCACGGTACTGGTGGGCGGCGACGCGGCCTTCGACGTCGACATGCTCGCCGCGCTGCGCTCCCATGTGCTCCCGGTCGCCCTGGCCATCGCCCTCGTCACCTTCGTGGTCCTGGTGCTGATGTTCCGCTCGCTGCTGCTGCCGGCCAAGGCCGTGCTGACCTCCCTCCTGTCCACCTGCGCCTGCCTGGGGGCGATGACCTGGGTCTTCCAGGACGGCTGGCTGTCCGGGGCGCTGGGCTTCACGCCCCTGGGCTTCGTCGAGGCGACCCAGCCCATGGTCGTGGTGGTGGTGCTCTTCGCGCTGTCCATGGACTACGAGCTGTTCCTGCTCTCCCGGGTGCGGGAGGAGTACCTGCGCACCGGGACCAACACCCGGGCGGTCACGCTGGGGCTGACGCACACCAGCGGTCTCATCACCAGCGCGGCGCTGCTGCTCCTGGTGGTGATCGCGGCGTTCAGCACCAGCAGCGTGGTGGCGATCAAGGAAGTGGGCGTCGGGCTGTTCGTCGGCATTCTGCTCGACGCCACGCTCGTCCGCATGCTGCTGGTGCCGGGAGCGCTGTTCCTCGCGGGCCGGGCCAACTGGTGGGTCCCGGCGTTCCTGAAGGGCCGGCCGGCGGGCCGGGACTGCGGAAAGGTCAGACTGTCGCCGCCCTGAGGCCGGTCACCGGCGGCAGCGGCTGCTCGTGGCCGCGGTGCCGCCCGCAGGCCAGGGAACAGGTGATGGGCAGATAGGCGGGGGAGTCGAGCCAGTAGGCGCCGCTGAGTTCTGCGTGCGGCAGAGCACCGACGGCCGCGGCGGCGGGGATTCGCTGGGCACCAGGGTCCTTCTGTCGAGGGTCCTTCTGTTGGTGATCCATGCTCTGTTCAACCGCGCCGGCCCGAATAAGGACCGGCCGTATTCCCAGCGGTGACGGGTCCGTAATGGGTACGTGACCGGGCAGTTCTCGTGACTATCGTGACTATCCGATGTGCGGCAGGGGTGCGGACACCGCCGTCGGTGCGTCTTCCGCGCCTTCTCTTTTGCTCGGGATACGCTTGGCCTTCCGTACGATGAATTCCCATCGTGTCCGACGCCAGAACGCCGCGACGAGGAAACGACGAGGAAAAGAGTGCCATGCAGGAACGCGCAGTGGACATCGAGGCGAAAGTCACCGGCTATCTCCAGCAGCACTTCGGGATCGGCGAGGACCAGCTCCGGCCGGACGCCACGCTGGAGGAACTGGGCATGGACTCTCTGGCACTGATGGAGCTGTTGGTCATCGTCGAGGAGGAGACCGGGGTGCAGGTGACCGAGCGGCTGGACGGCCTGGACTCCCAGGCCACGCTCGCCCAGGCCATCGCCCGGATGCAGGAGATCTTCGACGACCCCGAGCCGCAGCCCGTCGCCGGCACGGACGGCGCGCGGTGACCGACCGCCGGCGCGAGGAGGTCGCCGTCACCGGGCTCGGGCTGATCACGCCGGCCGGGGTCGGCGTGCCGGACACCTGGGAGGCGCTCTGCGCCGGGGTCCCCACCGCCGCGAAGGACCCCGAGCTGGAGGGGCTGCCCATCGACTTCTCCTGCCGGGTGCGGAACTTCGACGCGGCCGACGTCCTGGGCCGCCGGCTGACCTGGCGCACGGACGCCTTCATCCATCTGGCCGTCGCCACCGCACGGGAGGCCGTGGCCGACGCCGGGCTCGACACCGGGGCGTGGGAGGGCGAGCGGGTCGGTGTCGTCGTCGGCGTCGGGGCCACCAGCCAGCAGAGCTGCCCCCGCGAGTACCCCAAGCTCATGCGCGGTCTGTACTCGACCCTGACGCCCACTCTCGTACCGCGCAGCGTGCCCAACATGGCCGCCGGCGAGATCGCCATCGACCTCGGCGCGGGCGGCCCCAACCTGGGCACCTCCACCGCCTGTGCCTCCGGTGCCACGGCCATCGGCGTCGCCCGGGACCTGATCGCCTCCGGCGCCTGCGACATCGTGATCGCCGGCGGCAGCGAGTCGGCCCGCAACTCCGCCTTCACCGCCCTGCCGTTCTGGCGGATGGGCGCGCTCTCCGGCCGCGGCGACGACCCCGCCGGCGCCTCGCGGCCGTTCGACGCCGACCGCGACGGCTTCGTGCTCGGCGAGGGCGCCGGCATGATGGTGCTGGAGCGCGCCGATCACGCGCGGGCGCGCGGCGCGCGGGTCCACGCGCTGCTGTGCGGATACGGCGCCACGGCCGACGCCCACCACCCCATCGCCCCCCACCCCACGGGCGAGGGCGCCCGGCGCGCCCTGCGCTCCGCGCTCACCGACGCGGACCTGGCGCCCGGCGACATCGGCCATGTCAACGCGCACGGCACGTCCACACAGCAGAACGACCTGATCGAGGGGCGGGTGCTGTGCGATGTCTTTCCCGGCCGGCCACCGGTGACCGCGACCAAGAGCATCATCGGTCACGCGCTGGGCGCCGCCGGTGCGATCGAGGCCGTCTGCGCGGTTCTGTCACTGGTCCATCAGCGTATTCACCCCACCGCCAATCTCGATCGGCAGGACCCGGCCATCGATCTCGACATCGTTGCCAAGGTCCCCCGGGAAACGGCGCTGGAGGCAGTGGCCAGTTGTTCACTGGGATTCGGCGGACAGAACGCCGTTCTCGTATTCCGTACACCCTGATTCCGTACGCCGATTCCGTGCGCCCCGACGCGCCGTGCGGCGCGAAAAACGGCAACGGCGTACGGGATTTCCCGCAGTCCGTCCTTTACGGGCGCGGGTGCTTCTGCCTTTTCCCGACGGCGGCGTTCACGCGGCATTCCGGGCGCGGGAGGCCGCCGGGTGCGCGGGGCCGCGGACGCGCCGAGCCGCGGGCGCGCGGAGGGAGAAGCGCGCCCGGCGGCGTACGGGGCGGGGCGGGCCGGCCGGTCGGGCGGCGGCCCGGCGGCGTCAGGCCGGGGGCGGGTTGCCCTCGTCGGGCGGCCGCTGCGCTCCGCCGATCTGGTCGTTCAGCTTCTGCTGAGCGGTGTCGACGTGCCGGCTGTACTTGCCCTGGGTCCTGGTGTCGACGGCGTCACCCACCTTCTCGACGCCTTGGCGGGCCGTGTCCTCGTGGCCCTTCACCAGTGACTTCAGCTTGTCGAGCATGGACATGATCCCATCCTCCCTGGGGATTCCCGGCGCGGAACCAGGGCGGAACCGATGCCGGTCACTCCCAGCATCTCCGGGGGCGCGGGGACTCGCATCCCCTGGGAGGGGG
>NZ_JBPQTV010000246.1:0-9671 GCF_051386515.1 Streptomyces sp. URMC 123
CGGCCGCGGTTCCGGCGGCGGGGCGGGGAGCGGCGGTGACGCGCAGGTCGGGGCCGATGCGCGTGGCGTCGGTGAACTCCAGCCGCAGGGCCCGCGCGATGGTGTCGATGCCGGCGTCACCGAGCGCGGTCGAACCGGCCCCAAGCAGCGCGGGCGCCAGATAGCCGACGACCTGGTCGACGGCGCCTGCCGCGACGAACGCGCCGGCCAGCGTCGGGCCGCCCTCCAGCAGCACGGAGCGCACCCCGCGGGCCTGGAGCTCGGCGAGCAGGGCGGGGACGTCGAGACCGCGCCCGCCGGCCGCGTACGGCAGCCGCACCACCTCGGCGCCCGGCGCCGGGCCGGCGGCCACGGACGCGACGGCGGCGACGGCGGCGTCCAGGCGCGCGGTGTCGGCGTCCTCGGCCACGGCGATCAGGGTGGGCGCGGCGCCGTCGAGCACACGGGCGCCGGGCCGCACGGCCGTGGCCGTCGTGTCGACCACGACCCGCAGCGGCTGGACCACGTCGGCGCCGGCGGCGCCCGGGAGGCGGGCGGAGAGCTGGGGGTCGTCGGCGCGCGCGGTGCCCGAGCCGACGACGACGGCGTCGGCCTCGGCCCGCAGCCGGTGCACGTCCGCCCGGGACTCGGGCGAGGTGATCCAGCGGCTGCTGCCGTCGGCCGCCGCGCTCCGCCCGTCGAGGGTGGCGGCGTACTTCCAGCGCACGAAGGGACGGCCGCGGCGCACGGCGGTGAGCCAGGCGATGTTGCCGGCCTCGGCCTCGTCGGCGAGCAGCCCGGCCGCCACGTCGACCCCGGCGGCGGCCAGCGTCGCCCCGCCGCCGGTGGCGGCGGGGAACGGGTCGGCCACGGCGTAGACGACCCGGGCGACCCCGGCCGCCAGCAGCGCCTGGGCACAGGGGCCGGTGCGGCCGGTGTGGTTGCACGGTTCGAGGGTGACGACGGCGGTGCCGCCCCGGGCCCGCTCCCCCGCCGCGCGCAGCGCGTGCACCTCGGCGTGCGGGCCGCCGGCCCGGCGGTGCCAGCCCTCGCCGGCGACCCGGCCCTCCGCGTCGAGGACGACACAGCCGACGACGGGGTTGGGACTGGTGGACCCGAGCGCACGGGCGGCGAGCGCGATGGCGCGCCGCATGGCCGCGATCTCCGTGGGGGCTTGGTCGGCCACCGGGTCCTCCTGCCTCTTCGGGCACGGACTCCGGGGCTGTCGAGATGACAGAAAAGCGGGACGCGGCATCGGGAACGCCGGGGCGGAACGAACCCGTCCACGACGAGGGAGCGCGGACGAGCCGTCGGCGACGGCGTACCAATGGCAACCCGCCGCGCACTGCCTCCCATCCGGACTTTAACCGTCGGTCCAGGAATTTCACCTGGTCAACCGGCCGCTGGCGGCGGACGGGTCGCGGACTGTAACCGCCGGTTCGGACTTTCACCGACCCCGGAGTGCGCTGACGTCACTGATACGGGCACCAGTCTGCCATGGTCACTCCACCGGGGTGGAGGGCGGCCGGGTGTGGCCTGACTCACGCGGCACGCGGGTTTCGCCGACGGGCGGCTCGAGGTCACGGCGAGTGCGGCCCCCGGCGCGGGCGGCACGGGCCCAGGGCGACGCGTCCGGCACGGGCGGCGCGGGCCCCGGGCGGCGTGTCAAGGCGCGGGCGGCACCGGCTTTCGGGCGGCGGACGCGGTCACCCGATCGGCCGCCGCCGCTACGGCGACCCCGCACGGCGCGCTCGCCGGCCGCGCGACCCCTCGGCCGCGACACCACAGGACGCCGCCCTCGTACTCAACCCCCGCTGGACGCCGCCCAGTTCATTGGTCCATACCTATTGACGTGCTGGTCTAGTCCTTTTAACGTCCTGGCCACCATGCCCCCCACCGAGCATGTTTCGGAGGCCCCCCGTGTTGATCGGACGAAGAGTTTCGAGAGACCCAAGAGACCCGAGAGATCCAAGAAGCCCGGGAGAACCAGGAGCCCGGGGAGGGCGCCGCCGCGCCGCGACCGCGCTCGCCGCCTGCGCCGCCGCGCTGACCGGGCTGCTGGTGAGCACCCTCACCGCCACGCCCTCCCACGCCGAGGACCACGGCTCCTGCCGGCCGGACGGCCTGTACACCACCCCCGGCGTCGACGTCCCGTACTGCTCCGTCTACGACAGCGCCGGCCGCGAGAAGATGGGCACCGGCCACCAGCGCCGCGTCATCGGGTACTTCACCGGCTGGCGCACCGGCAAGGACGGCACGCCCGCGTACCTCGCCCCGGACATCCCCTGGGACAAGGTCACCCACCTGAACTACGCCTTCGCCCACGTCGGCCCGGACCACAGGATCTCGGTCGGCGCGGACGGCGAGAAGAACCCGGCCACCGGCATGACCTGGCCGGGCGTCGCCGGCGCGGACATGGACCCCGCGCTCCCCTACCGGGGCCACTTCAACCTGCTGAACAAGTTCAAGAAGCGGCACCCCGACGTCAAGACGCTGATCTCCGTCGGCGGCTGGGCCGAGACCGGCGGGTACATCGACGAGAACGGCACCCGGGTGAACTCCGGCGGCTTCTACGCCATGGCGACCAACGCCGACGGCTCGGTGAACCAGGCGGGCATCGACACCTTCGCCGACTCCACCGTCGCCTTCCTCAAGAAGTACGGCTTCAACGGCGTCGACATCGACTACGAGTACCCGACGTCGATGAAGGACGCCGGGAATCCGCTGGACTGGCCCCTCGCCAACGGCCGCCGCGCCGGCCTCGTCAAGGGCTACGCCGCCCTGATGAAGACGCTCCGCGAGAAGCTGGACCGCGCCGGCGCCGCGGACGGCAAGCACTATCTGCTCACCGTCGCCGCCCCCTCCTCCGGCTATCTGCTGCGCGGCATGGAGACCCACCAGGTCCAGCAGTACCTGGACTACGTCAACATCATGTCGTACGACCTGCACGGCGCCTGGAACGAGTTCGTCGGCCCCAACGCGGCCCTGTACGACGACGGCAAGGACGGCGAACTGGCCGCCGCGGGTGTCTACGGCACCGCCCAGTACGGCGGCGTCGGCTATCTCAACACCGACTGGGCGTACCACTACTTCCGCGGCTCCCTGCCCGCCGGCCGGATCAACATCGGGCTGCCGTACTACACCCGCGGCTGGAAGAACGTCACCGGCGGCACGGACGGCCTGTGGGGCAGGGCACCCTCGACCAGCTGCCCCGCCGGGGCCGGGCTCACCAAGTGCGGTGACGGCGCCGTCGGCATCGACAACCTCTGGCACGACAAGGACACCGCGGGCAAGGAGTCCCCGGCCGGCTCCAACCCCATGTGGCACGCCAAGAACCTCGAGAAGGGCATCGTCGGCGACTACGTGACCCGCTACGGCCTCCCCGCGGACACCCGGCTGACCGGGGAGTACGCCCGTCGGTACGACGCCACGCTCACCGCGCCCTGGCTGTGGAACGCGCAGAAGAAGGTGTTCCTCTCCACCGAGGACGAGCAGTCCGTCAAAGCCAAGGCCGACTATGTGGCGGACCGGGGCATCGGCGGCGCGATGATCTGGGAGCTGGCCGGCGACTACGGCTGGAACGCCGCCAAGGGGCAGTACGAGGCCGGGGACACGCTCACCACCGCCCTGCACGAGCGCTTCGCCACCGCCGCCCCGTACGGCGCCCGGCGCGCCACCGTGGAGATGCCGGCCGAGACGCTCGACATCAAGGTCGACTTCGTCGACTTCCCGCTCGGCGACTCGAACTACCCGATCAGCCCCAAGCTGCGCATCACCAACAACACGCGGACGGCGCTGCCCGGCGGCACCGAGTTCCGGTTCGACTACGCGACCTCGGCACCCGGCACCTTCCGGGACCAGTCCGGCTTCGGGGCGACGGTGGTGCGCAGCGACCACACGGCACCGAACAACATCGGCGGCCTGAAGGGCGACTACCACCGGGTGTCGCTGAAGCTGCCCGGCTGGCAGTCCCTGGCACCCGGCGCCTCGGTGGACGTCGCCGTCGTCTACTACCTGCCGACGTCCACCCCGTCCAACTGGACGGTGACGCTGGGCGGCCGGACGTACGGGCTCGCCGGCGATCACGCCCGGGGTACGAGGCCGGCGGACCCGGGCGGCCAGACGACCGGCGGGACGACCACGGGAGGCACGACCGGCGGAACGACCGGCGGCACGGGAGGAACGACCGGCGGGACCACCGGCGGCACGGGAGGCACCACCGGCGGCACCACGGGCGGCGGCTGCACCGCGCCCGCCTGGGACCGGGCCACCGCGTACACCGGCGGCAGCCAGGTCGCGCACCGGGGCAGGAGCTGGAAGGCCAAGTGGTGGACGCAGGGCGAGGAGCCCGGCACCACCGGACAGTGGGGCGTCTGGCAGGACCTGGGCGCCTGCTGACGGCGGGGGCGCGGGGCCGGCCGACGAGAGCGGGCCCCGCACCCGCCCCGCGCCCCGCGCGCCTTCACGCCCCCCACGAGTCCCGGGTGCCCGGCGGCGCGCAGCGTCCGCCCTCCGGGCACCCGGCACCACCAGTCGTACAAAATGGCGCGCGGCGCCCGCGGCGACCCGGCACGATGGGGCGCATGCGCTCATCGGACGGCCCGAACGGCGGGGACGGCGGCCCGGGAACGGCCCCGCGGTCCGTGCGCCGCGCCCGGCTGGCGCTCGCGGCGGTCTTCGCCGTCCACGGCGCCGTGACCGGCACGTTCGCCACCCGTATCCCCTGGATTCAGGACCACACCGGCATCGGCGCCGGGGAGCTGGGGCTGGCCCTCGCGCTGCCGGCCGTCGGCGCCTCCGTGGCGATGCCGGTGGCCGGCCGGATCGCGCACCGCTTCGGCTCGCGGCGCGCGCTGGCCGGGCTGCTCGCGCTGTGGACCGGCTCGCTCGCGCTGCCCGCCTTCGCCCCCGGCCTGCCGGCGCTCTGTGCCGCGCTGTTCGTGTACGGCGCAACGTCCGGCATGGCCGATGTGGTGATGAACGCCCTCGGGGTGGAGACCGAGGACCGCGTGGGCCGGTCGATCATGTCGGGGCTGCACGGCATGTGGAGCGCCGGCGCGCTGCTGGGCTCGGCGGCCGGCGCGGTCGCGGCGCACGCCGGCCTCGACGCCCGGCTCCATCTGCCGGCGGCCGCCGCCGTGCTGACCCTGGCCGGCCTGGGGGTGTGCCGGCTGGTGCTGGACGTGCGCGGCGGCCCCGAGGAGCATCCGCCGCCGCGCTTCGCGCTGCCGCCGCGGGCCGCGCTGGCCATCGGCGCGGTGGGGTTCTGCGCGGTGTACGCGGAGGGCGCCGGCCTCGACTGGTCGGCGGTCTACCTCCGCGATGTGCTGGGCACCTCCGCGGGGGTGGCCGCCGCCTCCACGACGGCCTTCGCCTGCACCATGACCGGGATGCGGCTGCTGGGGGACGCGGTGGTGGGCCGCTTCGGGCCGGTGCGCACGGTCCGGGTGAGCGGGGCGCTGGCCACCGCGGGCTGTCTGCTGGTGGTCCTCGCGGGGCACCCGGCGACGGCCCTGGCCGGCTTCGCCCTGCTCGGGGTGGGGGTGGCCGTGGTGGTGCCGCTGGCCTTCGCGGCGGCGGGCCGCAGCGGTGACGCGCCGAGCCGGTCGATCGCGGGGGTGGCCACGATCACGTACACCTCGGGCCTGATCGCCCCCTCGGCCACCGGCGCGATCGCCGACGCCACGTCGCTGACCGTGTCCTTCGGGCTGGTGGCCGCCCTGGCGCTGGGGCTGGTGCTGGGCGCGGGCGTGCTGCGCTCGGCGGGCCACGGCGGCGGCGCGGTGGCGAAGGCGCCGCCGCCGTCGAGGGCCGTCGACCCCGCGTGAGGCGCGCGGGTCAGCCGCGGGTGTCCCGCGCGCCGGTGTCCTCCCCGGGGACGGCCGCGTCGAACAGCGGCTTCTCCTTGGCCATCTGCTCCCTCATGTGCGCGGGCGCCAGCAGCCGCAGCGCGTGGTATCCGGTGAGGGTGATGATCGTGCCCAGGGCGATCCCGCTGAGCGAGAAGGAGTCGCTGAACTCCAGCGACACATTGCCGATGCCGACGATCACGCCCGCCGCGACCGGCACCAGATTGAGCGGGTTGCCGAAGTCGACGCCGTTCTCGATCCAGATCTTCGCGCCGAGCAGGCCGATCATGCCGTAGAGGATCACCGTGATGCCGCCGAGGACGCCGCCCGGCACGGCCGCGATCACGGCGCCGAACTTGGGGCAGAGGCCGAAGAGGATCGCGAAGCCGGCGGCCGCCCAGTAGGCGGCGGTGGAGTAGACCCGGGAGGCGGCCATGACGCCGATGTTCTCGGCGTAGGTGGTGGTGGCGGGGCCGCCGACGGCCGTGGCCAGGACGGTCGCCGCGCCGTCCGCCGCGATCGCGGTGCCCATCCGGTCGTCCAGCGGGTCGCCGGTCATCTCGCCGACGGCCTTCACATGGCCGGCGTTCTCGGCGATCAGGGCGATCACCACGGGCAGGGCGACCAGCACGGCCGAGGTCTCGAAGCTGGGGGCGTGCAGGCTGGGCAGCCCGAACCAGTCGGCCTTGGCGACGCCGCCGAGGTCCAGCCGCCAGTGGTCGGTGACCTGTCCGCCGCCGGTGGCCGAGTGGATGCGGCCGAAGACCCGGTCGAGCACCCAGGAGAGGGCGTAGCCGAAGACCAGGCCGAGGAAGATGGCGATGCGGTTCCAGAAGCCGCGCAGCACCACGAGGGCGAAGCCGGTGAAGAGCAGGGTCGCCAGCGCGGTCCACTGGTCCTGCGACCAGTAGGTGCCGGCGGCGACGGGTGCCAGGTTGAAGCCGATGAGCATCACGACGGCGCCGGTGACGGCCGGTGGCAGCACGGCGTGCACGATCCTGGCCCCCAGCGACTGGACCACCAGGCCGCAGGCGAGCAGCACCACGCCGACGACCAGCAGCGCGCCGGTGAGGGTGGCCGCGTCGCCGCCCTCCTTGGCGATGATCGCCGCGACGCCCACGAAGGAGAGGCTGCTGCCCAGATAGCTGGGGATGCGGCCGCGGGTGACCAGCAGGAAGAAGATCGTGGCGACGCCCGAGACCATGACGGCGAGGTTCGGGTCGAGCCCCATGAGCACCGGGGCGACGAAGGTGGCGCCGAACATCGCCACCACGTGCTGCGCGCCCAGGCCGACGGTCCGCGTCCAGGAGAGCCGCTCGTCGGGGCGTACCACGGCCCCCGGTGCGGGGCTGCGCCCGTCTCCGTGCAGCTTCCAACCCACTCCGAGGCCCATGTACGTGTCTCCCGCTGTGCGATCCCTGCGATCCGGGCGCGCCGTGGCCACGACCCGAATCGTCCAAAACGCGCCAACGGTAGTCCAGAGGACCCACTGATCCCCAATCGAGCGACCTACCGCGCGGCGGCCGTCCCCCGTTCCGGTCACACCGCGGGGAATTTCCCTCACGCTCCGCATTCGAATGTCACGCTGTGCACATGCGTCGCGTGCCGATGATCGAGCCCCAGCCGACCCGCCGTCGCCCGGCGGCCGATGTGCAGCACGCGGTGGAGCGCATGCGGGAGCTGGCCCGGGCGCTTCCGGCGCGGGACGGCATCGCGGTGTTCAACCGCGTCTATCTGACGGTGACGGAGGAGGTCGTCCGGCGGAGCGCGGACGGGCTCTTCCGCGATCCGCTGGCCTCGGCGGAGCTGAGCGCCCGGTTCGCCGAGCGCTATCTGTCGGCGGTGGAGGTGGCCGCCGGCGGCCATCGGCCGCCCGCCTGCTGGCGGCCGCTGTTCCAGTTGCGGCGCCACCCGGGGGTGCGTCCGCTGCAGTTCGCGCTGGCCGGGATCAACGCCCACATCGGGCACGACCTGGCGCTGTCGGTGGTGGACACCTGTACGGCGCGGGGGTGCGAACCGGCGGAGGTGGAGGGCGACTTCGAGCGGGTCGGCCAGGTGCTGACGGCCCTGGAGGAGCGCATCCGCGAGGATCTGATGCCGGGCCCCGATCTGCTGGACATCGCCGACCCGCTGACCCATCTGCTGGGCGCGTGGAGCCTGGAGCGGGCCCGGGACGCCGCGTGGGCGGCGGCCCGGGTGCTGTGGCGGCTGCGGGACCTGCCCGAGGTGTACGGCGAGTTCATCGAGGGGGTGGACTCGAGCGTGGGCATGGTGGGCCGGTGCCTGCTCACCCCGCTGGGATGAGCGGACACCGGCCGCGGCGCGGGGGCCCGGCCGGGGCCCGGTTCGGACCCCGGCCGGGGCGCGCGGGCGCGGCCGGAACGCCGCCTCAGTCCTCCGGGAGCTCCACCGGCGCGATCTCGTCGTAGACGTCGCCGGGGCCCGGGTTGCTCGCGTCGGTGCCGCCGCCGAAGTGCTTCATGACGCCCCACACCGCGTTGAGCGCGGTCTGCACGGCGCCCTCCGCCCAGCCGGCGGTCCAGGAGATGTCGTCGCCGGCGAGGAAGAGGCCCCGCTTGTCCTCGGGCAGCCGGTCCTGCATGAAGTGCGTGAACAGGCGCCGCTGGTAGCGGTAGTGGCCGGGCAGGTTGGCCTTGAACGCGCCCATGAAGTAGGGCTCGTTCTCCCAGGAGACGGTGACCGGGTTGCCGATGATGTGCTTGCGGATGTCGACCTTCGGATAGATCTCCGAGAGCGACTTGAGCATGACCTCCATGCGCTCGTTGGCGTCGAGCGGCAGCCACTTGAGGCTGTCGTCGCACCAGGTGTACGAGAGGCAGATGACGGCGGGCTTGTCCGGCCCGTTGTCGAGGAGGTAGGTGCCGCGGGTCATCCGGTCGGTGAGCGTCATCGACATCACGTCGCGCCCGGTGTCCTCGTCCTTGTCCAGCCAGAACGGCCGGTCCACGGGCACGAAGAGCTTGGACGACTCCATGTAGTGGGTGCGCTCGATCGCCGTCCAGTGGTCGATCGGGAACAGCTCGTCATCGCACTCGATCTTGCTGAGCAGCATCCAGGACTGCGCGGTGAAGACCGCGGCCCGGTAGGTGCGGATGTCGCCGGTGGCGTCGGTGACGGTGATCCGGTTGCCCGCGGTGCGGTGCAGCCGGGTCACGGCCGGCCGGGGCTCGCCGCCGTGCAGCGTGGCGAGCGAGGTCCCGTACGGCCAGTGGACGATCTTCTCGGGGGCGCGCTCCCAGAGCCGCAGCGGGAGCTGCTGGCTGCCGCCGACGATGCCGCGGTGGTGGTCGTCGGCCTCGGTGTAGACGACGCGCAGGATCTCCAGGATGGAGTTGGGGAAGTCGGTGTCCCAGCCGCCGGTGCCGAAGCCCACCTGGCCGAAGATCTCGCGGTGGCGGAAGGACTTGAACGCCGGGGAGTCGCAGAGGAAGCCGTAGAAGGTCTGGTTGTCGAGCTTCTCGACGAGCTTGGCCCAGATCTCCCGGATGCGCGGCACATCGCGCTCGCGCATGGCGCGGTTCATGTCGGAGAAGTCCGCGCCCTCCTCCAGGCAGGCGTTCCACGCGTTCATCACATCGCGGTAGACCTGCGGCAGGTCGTCGATGGTCTCGGCGTAGTGGGACTCGCCCTTGAGGTCGACGACCGTGGAGGGGGTGTCGGGGGCCAGCGGGTTGGGGAACGGCTTGGTCTCCAGGCCCACCAGGTCGATGTAGTGCTGGAAGGCGGTGGAGGAGGGCGGGAAGCGCATCGCGCCCATCTCGGCCGTGAGCTCCTCGCCGTCGGCGGGGCAGCCCTCGAAGCCCACGGTGCGCAGCCGCCCGC
>NZ_JBPQTV010000247.1:0-9632 GCF_051386515.1 Streptomyces sp. URMC 123
CCCCCCATATCGCCCCCTCGTACGCGCCCGTCCCCGACCACCACCGACCGGACGCGGCCAGTTCGCCGCCCGCGCGGCGTGATGCCGCGTCAGGCGCCAGTGCCAGCACCGACTCCGCCGTCCGGAGCACCCCCTGCTGCGTCATGTCTTCGACGGTAGGGGGTGCCACTGACAACGCGGCCCGGCCCGTACGGGCTCCCGGAGAGCCGGGTTGCCTTTGCCTTCCCTTTACGGTTGGCTTGGCCCACTTTCGGCACCCCGCTGTCGGCACCTCGCCGTCGTGTGCCCGAGCCTGAGAAGGATCACCGATGAAGCGCTCAGTCCGCACCGCCCTGACCGCCCTCGCCGTGGCCGGGCTGGCGATGACCGCCGCCGGCTGCTCGGTGGCCGAGAAGGCCAAGGGGGTCAAGGAGTCCGCGGAGAACAAGGCGGTGGACGCGGTCGACAAGACGGTCAACGAGACCTACGAGGTCACCTATGAGGTGACCGGCAAGGGCCTGCGGTCCATCGAGTACAACGGCGGGGGCGGCAAGGCGATGGACCCGAAGCTGGAGAGCGTGGACCGGCCCACGGCGCCGTGGACGAAGACCGTCACGCTCAAGGGCATCATGCCGCCCGCCGTCACCGCGATCGCCGTCGACGCGGGCGGCGAGGTCGGCTGCAAGATCACGTACAAGGGCAAGGTCATCGAGGAGAAGAGCGCGAACGGGATCGCGGCCTCGGCCGCGTGTGTGGCGGTCTCGCCGGTCGCGGTGCCGCCGACCGCGAAGTGATGCCCGGGTGGGGCCGATGGCCCCACCCGGCCTCCGCTCAGGAGGGCGAGGACCCGCAGTAGCCTCCGGTGAGGCAGGCGCGGAAGGTCAGGCCCTTCAGGTTGGTGTAGTCGCGGCTGAACGATTCACCGTTCGCGGCGGTCGCCACGGGCTTCCAGGAGCCGCCCGACCAGATGGCATGGAGGATGACCCACCGGCCGTCGTTCGGCTTCCGGTCGTGGAAGGTGCCCCAGAAGCGCCCGTTGTAGCTGCCCTGGGAGTTCGCGTACCAGTTCCAGCAGACGTCGACGCTCCCCGCCCCGTTGCTGGTCACGACGGTGGCGCACTTCTGGCCCTGCGCTCGGGCGCCACCCGCCTCGGCCGCGGCCGAGCTCGCGGCTCCGGCCCCGGCTCCGGTCGTGGTGGCGCTCGCGCTCGCGGTGCCGGCGAGGCCGAGCGTCAGCGCGAGCGCCGAGGTGACGACGGCGACGCGCGAGGTCAATTTCTTGCCGTGCACAGTGCATTCCCCCTGAATTGGTTGTCGGCGTTTCGTTTCCGCGGTTGCTTCGCCCCGGCGGAAACGCGCCCGAATGTAGGGACGGCGTGCGCCCGGATTCAAGGGATTGGGCGGCGAAGTCGTCGGCGTGTCGCGCCACTTGGGCGTGCCGACCGCTTTTTTCGCGCGACACCCTGCCGCCGCCCACCCGGGCCGGGCTGCCCGAAACCGCGCTGAGCTGCGGCGATCGGTGATTGTCAGTGGCGTGGTGCACCGTGGGAGCACATCCGCATCCGAGGACATCCGAGGAACCGGATCTGGAGGGGGACCCATGACCGCGCCCGAGATCGGCCGGCCCGAAAACGGCGGGCCCGTGAACGGCATGTCGGAGAACGGCCGGCCCGCGATCGGCAGGCCCATGAACGGCACGCTCGGCACCGGCACGCCCGAGCAGGCCCTGCGGCCGCACGCCGAGGACACCTTCGCCGACGAACTCGCGGCCCTCGCCGCGGCCGACGACCGGCCCAGGCCCGCGCGGTGGCGGCTGTCGCCGTGGGCGGTGGCCACGTATCTGCTGGGCGGCACGCTCGGGGACGGCACCGTCATCACGCCCAAGTACGTCGGGCCGCGCAGAATCGTGGAGGTGGCCGTCGCCACCCTCGCCACGGATCGTGCCCTGCTGCTGCTCGGCGTCCCCGGCACCGCCAAGACGTGGGTGTCGGAGCACCTCGCCGCCGCCGTCAGCGGCGACTCCACCCTCCTCGTCCAGGGCACCGCCGGCACCCCCGAGGAGGCCCTGCGCTACGGCTGGAACTACGCCCGGCTCCTCACCGAGGGCCCCAGCCGGGACGCGCTCGTGCCCAGCCCCGTGATGCGCGCCATGGCCCAGGGCATGACCGCGAGGATCGAGGAACTCACCCGCGTCCCCGCCGATGTGCAGGACACGCTGATCACCATCCTGTCCGAGAAGACGCTGCCCGTCCCCGAGCTGGGCGAGGAGGTCCAGGCCGTGCGCGGCTTCAACCTCATCGCCACGGCCAACGACCGCGACCGGGGGGTCAACGACCTCTCCAGCGCGCTGCGCCGCCGCTTCACCACGGTCGTGCTGCCGCTGCCCGCCACCGCCGACGCCGAGGTCGACATCGTGACCCGGCGCGTTCGACAGATCGGGAGCTCCCTCGAACTGCCCGTCGCCGCCGACAGTGTCGACGAGATCCGCCGGGTCGTCACCGTCTTCCGCGAGCTGCGCGACGGCGTGACCGCCGACGGTCGCACCCGGCTCAAATCGCCCTCCGGCACCCTCTCCACCGCAGAGGCCATCTCCGTGGTCACCGGCGGCCTCGCGCTCGCCGCCCACTTCGGGGACGGCGTGCTCCGCCCCGCCGACATGGCGGCCGGCATCCTCGGCGCGGTCGTGCGCGACCCCTCGACCGACCGGATCGCCTGGCAGGAGTACCTGGAGGCCGTCGTCCGCGAGCGCGACGGCTGGCGGGACTTCTACCGAGCCTGCCGGGAGGTGAGCGCATGACCGCGTCCGCGTCCGCGCCTGCGCCCGCGTCCGCCGCTCCGCCGCGGCGGGAGCGCCCCGGCGGCGGGGACAGCCCCTGGTTCCTCGGCGTGCGCCACCACGGCCCCGGCTCCGCGCGGGCGGTGCTGGCCGCCCTGACGGAGTGCGAGCCCGACGCCGTCCTCATCGAGGGCCCGCCCGAGGGCGACCCCCTGGTCCCCCTGGCCGCCGACGAGGGGATGCGGCCGCCCGTCGCCCTGCTCGCCCATGGCGCCGACGACCCCTCCCGCGCCGTGTTCTGGCCGCTGGCCGAGTTCTCCCCCGAGTGGGTGGCCCTCCGCTGGGCGCTGGACCGGGACGTCCCCGTCCGTTTCATCGACCTCCCGGCGGCCCACACCCTCGCCCTCGCCGAAGCGGAGCAGCGGCCGGACTCCGACGGCCCCCCTGCCGAGCCCCCCGGCGGCCTTCCCACCGAGCCCGCCAGCGGTCTGCCGGCCTCGCCGCCCGGCGCTCCGCCTCTGCCGCCCGAGGACCGGCCGCCTCCGCCGCCCGAGGGCCGCCCGGTCCCGCCACCCGGCGACCTCGCGGCTCCGCCGCCCGGCGGCCTTCCCGCCGGGCCGTCCGGCGGCCTGCCGTCCCCGCCGTCCCCGCCGGGCGGGGCGCTGCGCCGGGACCCGCTCGCGGCCCTGGCCGAGGCGGCCGGGTACGACGACCCCGAGCGCTGGTGGGAGGACGTCGTCGAGCACCGTGGGGGTGGCGAGGACACCGGCGGGAGCGGGGTGCTGGCCGCCTTCGCCGCACTCGCCGAGGCCATGACCGCGCTGCGGAAGGTCTACGGCCACGCCGGCGGGCACGGCCACGACCCGGCGCGGGAGGCCCATATGCGGCTGCGGCTCCGCGAGGCCCGGCGGACGTTCGGCGACCGCGTCGCCGTCGTCTGCGGCGCCTGGCACGTCCCCGCCCTGGCCGAGCGGACCACCGTCGCCGACGACCGGCGGCTCCTCACCGGCCTGCCGAAGGTGAAGGCCGAAGTGACCTGGGTGCCCTGGAGCCACCGGCGGCTGGCCCGAACGGACGACGCGCCGGGCCGCCCCGGCGCGGGCTACGGCGCCGGGATCGCCTCGCCCGGCTGGTACGGGCATCTCTTCGCCTCGCCCGACCGGCCCGTGGAACGCTGGATGACCAAGGTCGCGGGCCTGCTGCGGGAGCAGGACCATCCCGTCTCGCCCGCCGAGGTGATCGAGGCCGTACGGCTCGCCGAGACCCTCGCCGCCCTCCGCGGGCGCCCGCTCCCCGGGCTCACCGAGACCACCGACGCCGTACGGGCGGTGCTCTGCGGGGGATCGGACGTGCCGCTCGACCTCATCCGGGACCGCCTCGTGATCGGCGACGTCCTCGGCCGGGTGCCCGCCTCCGCCCCGGCCGTGCCCCTCCAGCGCGATCTGACCCGGGCCCAGCGGTCCCTGCGGCTGAAGCCCGAGGCGGAACGCCGGGAGCTGGAGCTGGACCTCCGCAAGGAGACCGACGCCGGCCGCAGCCGGCTGCTGCACCGCCTGCGGCTGCTCGGCGTCGACTGGGGAGAACGCGCGCCCTCGCGGGCCGGGCTGGGCACGTTCCGCGAGACCTGGCGGCTGTGCTGGGAGCCGGAGCTGTCGGTGCGGGTCGCCGAGGCGGGCGTCTGGGGCACCACCGTGCTCTCGGCGGCCACCGCCAAGGCGTGGTCCGACGCCCTGGCGGCACGGGAGCTGCCGGAGGTCACCGCGCTCGCCGAGCGCTGCCTGCTGGCCGGGCTCCCCGACGCGCTGCCGGTCGTGATGCGGGTGCTCGCCGATCGGGCGGCCCTGGACACCGACGTCGGCAGGCTCGCCCGGGCGCTGCCGGCGCTGGTCCGCTCGCTGCGGTACGGCGATGTCCGGGGCACCGACGCGGGAGCGCTGGCCGAGGTGGCGGGCGGCCTCGCCGAGCGGATCTTCGTCGGACTCCCGCCGGCCTGCGTCGGCCTGGACGCGGACGGCGCGGCGGAGATGCGGGGGCATCTGGAGGCCGTGCACGGGGCGGTGGCCCTTCTGGGCGAGGCCACGCGGCCGGCGCTGCGGGAGCGCTGGAGCGCCGTGCTGCGGGGGCTGGCGGAGCGGGACGCCGTGCCGGGTGGCGTACGGGGCCGGGCCGCCCGCCTGCTGCTCGACGACGGGCTGCTCCCCGAGGACGCGGCGGCTCGGCTGATGGGCCTCGCCCTGTCGCCCGGCGCGCCCCCGGCCGACGCCGCCGCGTGGATCGAGGGCTTCGTCGGGGGCGGCGCGGGCGGCGGGCTGCTGCTGGTCCACGACGAGCGGCTGCTCGCACTCGTCGACGCCTGGCTGACCGGCATACCGGCGACCGCCTTCACCGATGTGCTGCCCCTGCTGCGCCGTACGTTCGCCGCGTTCGACGCGGGTGTCCGGCGCGCTGTCGGGGAGCTGGTCGCACGCGGTCCCGGTCGACCGCCCGCCGGCCCGGGCGCCCGCGCCGACCCTCCGGTCCCCGGCTTCGGCCCCGACCTCGACCCGGCCCGCGCGGCGGCCGTGCTCCCGATGCTGCGCCTGCTGCTCGGCGAGGACGGCGAGGGCGACCTCGCGGAGGCACATGGATGACGCCCGGAGGCCGAGCGCGACCGTGGCCCCGCGATCGGCCGTGAGCCGCCACGCAGGATGGCGTGGCCGAGGAGGGAGCGATGGCCGGGGCGGCCGTCGGGCGGTGCTCCGGCGGGGAGGGAAAGGCGGGGGCGTCGGCCACCCGCCCCGGGGGCCGGCGTGGTCGCGAAGGACTCGACGGGAGGGGAAACCGTGGACAAGGGGAGAACCGCCGCGGAGGAGCGGGCGCGCCGCTGGCGCCTCGTGCTCGGCGCGGAGGACGGCGCCGACGGCACCGGCTGCCGCCTCGACGGGCGGGACGCCGCCATGGACCGCGCCCTCGCCGCCCTCTACCGCACCGGCGCGGCCCCCGGGGGCGGCGACCGGCCCGGGACCGCCGGCCTCGGGGCCTCCGCGCCCCGCGTGGCCCGCTGGCTCGGTGACATCCGCACCTACTTCCCCACCTCCGTGGTCCAGGTGATGCAGCGGGACGCGATCGAGCGGCTCGGGCTGTCCGCGCTGCTGCTGGAGCCCGAGATGCTGGAGGCCGTCGAGCCGGACGTGCACCTGGTGGGCACCCTGCTCTCCCTCCACCAGGCGATGCCCGAGACCACCCGGGAGACCGCCCGCGCCGTGGTCCGCGCGGTCGTCGCCGAGCTGGAGAGGCGCCTGGCGCCCCGCACCCGGGCCGCGCTCACCGGCGCGCTCGACCGCTCCGCGCGGGTGAACCGCCCCCGCGGCCGCGACATCGACTGGAACCGTACGATCCGCGCGAATCTGCGGAACTACCTCCCCGACCACGGGACGGTCGTGCCCGAGCGGCTCATCGGCCACGGCCGGGCGGCCCGCTCCCTGCGGAAGGAGGTGATCCTCTGCGTCGACCAGTCGGGGTCGATGGCGGCCTCCGTGGTGCACGCCGCCGTCTTCGGCGCGGTGCTGGCGTCCCTGCGGGCGATCTCCACCCGGCTGATCGTCTTCGACACCTCCGTGGTGGACCTCACCGACCGGCTGGACGACCCGGTGGACGTCCTCTTCGGCACCCGGCTCGGCGGCGGCACGGACATCAACCGCGCGCTGGCGTACTGCCAGTCCCGCATCACCCGGCCGGCCGACACGGTCGTGGTCCTCATCAGTGATCTGTACGAGGGCGGCATACGCGACGAGATGATCGAACGGGTGGCGGCCATGCGGGCCGCGGGAGTGGGGGTCGTGGCGCTGCTCGCGCTCTCGGACGAGGGCGCACCGGTGTACGACAGGGCGCACGCCGCGGCGCTCGCCGCGCTCGGGGTCCCGGCCTTCGCCTGCACCCCCGATCACTTTCCCGAGGTCATGGCGGCGGCCCTGGAGAAGCGCCCCCTGCCCGTGCCGTCCGCCCCGCCCGGGGGGTGAGCGCGCCGAAAGGCCGACGAATGGCCGGTGCGGATGAGCGAAGGCCGGCGAAAGGCCACGCCCGGACGGCGTACGCCACGCCGCCGTCCTCGCGATCTGTGACTGTAATCACCGCCCGCATGTGATCTGTGATTTAGGGAGCCACGTCCGACGGGGTTAACCTGCGAGACGGACATGCCGCGTATCGCGCACGTGTGCCGCCCTCGTCATAGATCGCGTCCTCACGCTGCCACCGCGGCACGCCCGCGCAGACAACGAACCGCGATATCCATGGAAAAGGGACGGACGCGCGTGGACCTGTTCGAGTACCAGGCGAGGGACCTCTTCGCCAAGCACGGTGTACCGGTGCTGGCCGGTGAAGTCATCGACACGCCTGAGGCGGCGCGCGAGGCGACCGAGCGTCTGGGCGGCCGTTCGGTCGTCAAGGCGCAGGTCAAGGTCGGCGGCCGTGGCAAGGCCGGCGGCGTGAAGCTGGCCGCCACCCCGGACGAGGCCGTCGCCCGCGCGACGGACATCCTCGGCATGGACATCAAGGGCCACACGGTCCACAAGGTGATGATCGCCGAGACGGCTCCCGAGATCCTCGAGGAGTACTACGTCTCGTACCTCCTGGACCGCACCAACCGCACCTTCCTGGCCATGGCCTCCGTGCAGGGCGGCATGGACATCGAGGAGGTCGCGGCGAAGACCCCCGAGGCCCTCGCCAAGGTCCCGGTCGACGCCAACGAGGGCGTCACCCTGGAGAAGGCCCGCGAGATCGTCGCCCAGGCGAAGTTCCCGGCCGAGGTGGCCGAGAAGGTCGCCGAGGTCCTGGTGACCCTGTGGAAGACCTTCGTCGCCGAGGACGCGCTCCTCGTCGAGGTCAACCCGCTCGCCAAGGTCGCCAACGGCGACATCCTGGCCCTCGACGGCAAGGTGTCCCTGGACGCCAACGCCGAGTTCCGCCAGCCGGAGCACGAGGCGCTGGAGGACAAGGCCGCGGCCGACCCGCTGGAGGCCGCCGCCAAGGCCAAGGGCCTGAACTACGTCAAGCTCGACGGCCAGGTCGGCATCATCGGCAACGGCGCGGGCCTGGTCATGTCCACCCTGGACGTCGTCGCCTACGCCGGCGAGAAGCACGGTGGCGTCAAGCCCGCCAACTTCCTCGACATCGGTGGCGGCGCCTCCGCCGAGGTGATGGCCAACGGTCTTGAGATCATCCTCGGCGACCCGGACGTCAAGTCCGTGTTCGTCAACGTCTTCGGCGGCATCACCGCGTGCGACGCGGTCGCCAACGGCATCGTCCAGGCCCTGGAGCTGCTGAAGAGCAAGGGCGAGGACGTCACCAAGCCGCTGGTCGTGCGCCTCGACGGCAACAACGCGGAGCTGGGTCGCAAGATCCTCACCGACGCCAACCACCCGCTGGTGCAGCAGGTGGACACCATGGACGGCGCCGCCGAGCGCGCCGCCGAGCTGGCTGCGAAGTAAGGGACGAGGTCACCAGAACACCATGGCTATCTTCCTCACCAAGGACAGCAAGGTCATCGTCCAGGGCATGACCGGCTCCGAGGGCCAGAAGCACACCAAGCGCATGCTGGCTTCCGGCACCAACATCGTCGGTGGCGTGAACCCGCGCAAGGCCGGCACCACGGTCGACTTCGACGGCACCGAGGTCCCGGTCTTCGGCTCCGTCAAGGACGCGATGGAGCAGACCGGCGCCGACGTCACGGTCATCTTCGTCCCGGAGAAGTTCACCAAGGACGCGGTCGTCGAGGCCATCGAGGCCGAGATCCCGCTGGCCGTCGTGATCACCGAGGGCGTCGCGGTCCACGACACCGCCGCGTTCTGGGCGCTCGCCCAGGCCAAGGGCAACAAGACCCGCATCATCGGCCCCAACTGCCCGGGCCTGATCACGCCGGGTCAGTCGAACGCGGGCATCATCCCGGCCGACATCACCAAGCCGGGCCGCATCGGCCTGGTGTCGAAGTCCGGCACGCTGACGTACCAGATGATGTACGAGCTGCGGGACATCGGCTTCAGCTCCTGCGTCGGCATCGGCGGTGACCCGATCATCGGCACCACCCACATCGACGCGCTGAAGGCGTTCCAGGACGACCCCGACACCGACCTGATCGTCATGATCGGCGAGATCGGCGGAGACGCCGAGGAACGGGCCGCGGACTTCATCAAGGCCAACGTCACCAAGCCGGTCGTCGGCTACGTGGCGGGCTTCACCGCGCCCGAGGGCAAGACCATGGGCCACGCCGGCGCCATCGTCTCCGGCTCCTCCGGCACGGCCCAGGCCAAGAAGGAGGCCCTGGAGGCCGCCGGCGTGAAGGTCGGCAAGACCCCCTCCGAGACGGCCCGCCTGGCGCGTGCCGCGCTCGCCGGCTGACCTGACGTCGCCGACGTCGTTCCGGGTGGCCGGCCTTCCCGGCCGCCCGTGACCTCGTGACGCGGAGTGACGCGGAGCCGCGGCTCCGCGGCTCCGCGGAGCTCACAGGGCGTGGGCCCGGACCACATGGTCCGGGCCCACCCCCGTTCTGCCGCCACGGCAGGCGCGGACGGCGTGGCGCCCGGCCGTCGCCGGGGCGGTGACGGTCGTGGCCCTAGGGCATGAGCTGGTCGACGTCGAGCCGGGCGCCCGGGTCGGGCTCGTTCTCCGCCGCTCCGTCCGGGCCCTCGTCGGCCGCGCCCTCCGGCGGGACATCGCCCGGCGGCGGCTCTCCCGGGTCGCCCTCGACCGGGTCGGCCGCGACCCCCGGGGCCTCGCCCGGGGCCTCCCCGGAGCCCCCGCCGCCCGCCTCCGGCCCGTCCGGGGGAGCGCTCGCCCCGGCCGTCGCCTCGCTGCCCGCCGCCATCTCCGGCGGCCGGCCCGGATCACCGCCCGTACCGGCCCC
>NZ_JBPQTV010000248.1:0-9620 GCF_051386515.1 Streptomyces sp. URMC 123
GCCCCAGCCGGCCCCCACCGTGACCGTCACGGTCACCCCCTCCGGCCGGCCCTCCGAGAGCACCCCCAGGAGCTGATCGCATGCGCTTCAACCGGCTGCTGCTCTCCGCGACGCTCGTCGTCGTCGCCCTGGTCATCCAGGTCAGCGTGCTCGCCCGGCTGCAGCTGCCCGGCGCCGTGCCCGACCTGATGCTGCTCACCGTCCTGGGCCTCGCCCTGGTGTACGGGCCCACCGGCGGCGCCCTCGTCGGCTTCGGCGCCGGCCTGCTGGCCGACCTCGCCCCGCCCGCCGACCACGCCGTCGGCCGCTACGCCCTCGTGCTCTGCGTCATCGGCTACCTCGCCGGCCTCGCCAAGCCCGAGAGCGGCAAGCTGAGGTCCGCCAGCGGCCCGCTGCTCGTCGTGGTCGCCGCCGCCATCGGCACCACCCTGCTGTACGCGGGCGTGGGCGCCCTGGTCGGCGACACCGCCGCCCGCCAGGTGGGCCTGGTCCACCTGCTGCTCACCGCGGCCCTCTACGACCTGCTGCTGGCGCCCTTCACCGTGCCGCTGATCATGACGCTGGCCCGGCGCGCCGACAACGACCCGCTGGCCGAGTCCTCCGGCGGCAGCGGCGCCGGCGGCGGAGGCGACGGGCCGGGCCGCTGGCTCTCCGCCGGCGCCACCTCCCGTACCGGCCTGGGCACCCGCTCCGGCCGCGGCCCCCGGCTGGGCGGCTCCCGGCCCGGCCTGCTCAGCCGGTCCGCGCGGGCGAAGGCCGGCCGCATCAAGGGGGTGCGCAGGCTCTGATGAGCAACATCCCCGAGACCGGGCGCACGCCCCGGGTCACCATCCGCCTCGTCGCCCTCCAGATCCTCGTCTTCTCCCTCCTCGCCACCCTCGGCGGCCGGCTCTGGTACCTCCAGATCCGCAACGGCGACGAGTACGCCGACGAGGCCGCCAGCAACCACGTCCAGCAGGTCGTCCAGCCCGCCGTCCGCGGCTCCATCCTGGACGCCCGCGGCGTGCCGCTGGCCGACAACGAGACCCGCCTCGTCGTCTCCGCCAGCCGCACCGACCTGCTGAAGATGAAGGACGACGGCAAGGCCGTCCTCACCCGGCTCGCCGGCGTCCTCGGCATGAAGCCGCAGGAGGTCATGGACAAGGTCCGGCTCTGCGACAGCAGGACCAAGCAGCCCTGCTGGAACGGCTCGCCCTACCAGCCCATCCCGATCACCGACGAGGCCACCACCCAGCAGGCCCTCCAGATCCGCGAGCGCGCCGAGGACTTCCCCGGCATCACCGCCGAGCCCACCGCCGTACGCCGCTACCCCGCGCCCGGCAAGGCCAACGCCGCCCAGGTCCTCGGCTATCTCTCCCCCGTCACCGACGAGGAGATCAAGCAGGCCAAGGACAGCCGCTCCCCGCTGCTGCGCTCCGACCAGATCGGCCGCTCCGGGCTGGAGCGCTCCTACGACCAGTACCTGCGCGGCAAGGCCGGCGTCACCCGCTACGAGGTCGACAACCTCGGCCGCGTCATCGGCCAGGCCAGGAGCGACAAGGCCGAACCCGGCTCGACCGTCGTCACCAGCCTCGACGCCCGGGTGCAGGCCATAGCGGAACGGGAGCTGGACCGGGCCATGAAGGCGGCCCGCAAGGAGGTCGACAAGATCACCGGACGGCCGTACGAGGCGGACTCCGGCGCCGTCGTCGTCCTGGAGTCCAGGACCGGCCGCGTGGTCTCCATGGTGTCCAACCCCGCCTACGACCCCAACGCCTGGGTCGGCGGCATCTCCGGCGAGGAGTACGCCAAACTCACCGGCGAGGACGCCAACAACCCGCTGCTCAACCGCGCCATCCAGGGCCAGGCCGCGCCCGGCTCCATCTTCAAGGTGGTCTCCGCCAGCGCCGCCGTCCGCGCCGGCTACCCCTTCGACGGCAACTACGACTGCTCCAGCTCGTACAGCATCGGCAGCCAGACCTTCAAGAACTTCGAGTCCCAGGGCCATGGGTCGATCAGCCTCGGCAAGGCCCTGGAGGTCTCCTGCAACACCGTCTTCTACGCCCTCGGCCACAAGGAGTGGCAGAAGGACGGCGGCAACAACCCCGTGGCCAAGCCCCACGACTGGTTCTACACCACCGCCAAGGGCTACGGGCTCAGCAAGAAGACCGGCATCGACCTGCCCAACGAGGTCAGCGGCCGCATCCCCGACCGCGAGTGGAAGAAGCAGTACTGGGAGGCCAACAAGGACGGCTGGTGCAAGGCCGCCGAGGCCTGGCCCGAGAAGCGCGACTACGTCACCCAGCTCTCCCGGGAGAACTGCCTGGAGGGCATGAAGATGCGCGCCGGCGACAGCGTCAACTACGCCATCGGCCAGGGCGACATCCTCGTCACCCCCATCCAGATGGCCGCCATCTACTCCGCCATCAGCAACGGCGGCACCCTCTACTCGCCGCGCGTCGCCAAGGCCATCATCAGCCCCGACGGCAAGAAGGTGGACATGGTCGAGCCGCGGCCCAACGGCCGGCTCCCGGTGGACGACAAGACCGTCCGCCAGCTCGACTCCGCCCTCCGCGACGTCGTCACCCGCGGCACCGCCTCCTGGCGGTTCGGCGGCTGGCCGCAGGACAAGATCCCGCTGCGCGCCAAGACCGGCACCGCGCAGGTCCACGGCAAGCAGACCACCTCGTGGCTCGCGACCTACACCGACGACTACACCATCGTGATGACGATCTCCCAGGCCGGCACCGGCTCCGGCGCCTCCGGCCCGGCCGTGCGCAACATCTACAACGCCCTCTACGGCGTCGACGCCAAGGGCGGCATCGACGAGAAGAAGGCGCTGCTGCCCAAGCCCGAAGCGAACCTGCCCACGATCCAGCCCGACGGATCGATCAAGGCGCCCAAGATCGAGCCGCCCCAGGAGCCCGAGCCGGACGCCAGCGGCTCGTCCGCGCCCGACCCCAGCGGCTCGCCCGAGGCGGACCCCGGCGGCCCACCCGTGCCGGACCCCGGCGGCTCACCCGAGCTCGCCCTCGGCACCGGGCGAAGGGACTGACGAGGCGCCATGAGCACGACCCACGGCTACACCGTCCGCCGCTTCAGCCCCGAGCGCGGCACCTGGGGCAAACTGACGGCCCGTGACTCCCCGGCCCGCCGGCTCGACTGGATACTGCTCGGCTCCGCCCTGCTGCTCTCCGGCCTCGGCTCGCTGCTGGTCTGGTCCGCCACCCGCAACCGCACCGAGCTCAACCACGGCGACCCCTACTACTTCCTCTTCCGGCACGTCCTCAACACCGGCATCGGGCTCGCCCTGATGGTCGGCACCATCTGGCTCGGCCACCGCACCCTGCGCGGCGCGGTGCCGGTGCTCTACGGGGTGTCGGTGCTGCTCACCGCCGCCGTGCTCACCCCGCTGGGCTCCACCATCAACGGCGCCCACGCCTGGATCGTCATCGGCGGCGGCTTCTCCCTCCAGCCCTCCGAATTCGCCAAGATCACGATCATCCTCGGGATGGCGATGCTGCTCGCGGCGAAGGTCGACGCGGGCGACCGGCTCCACCCCGACCACCGCACGGTCGTCCAGGCCCTCGGCCTCGCCGCGCTGCCCATGGCCGTGGTGATGCTGATGCCGGACCTCGGCTCGGTCATGGTCATGGTCGTCATCGTGCTCGGCGTGCTGCTCGCCTCCGGCGCCTCCAACCGCTGGGTGTTCGGACTGATCGGCACGGGCGCGCTCGGCGCCGTCGCCGTCTGGCAGCTCGGGCTGCTGGACGAGTACCAGATCAACCGGTTCGCCGCCTTCGCCAACCCCGAGCTCGACCCGGCGGGCGTCGGCTACAACACCAACCAGGCGCGCATCGCCATCGGCTCCGGCGGGCTGCTCGGCAAGGGGCTCTTCCAGGGCACCCAGACCACCGGGCAGTTCGTCCCCGAACAGCAGACCGACTTCGTCTTCACCGTCGCGGGGGAGGAGCTCGGCTTCCTCGGCGCCGGGCTGATCATCCTGCTGCTGGGCGTGGTGCTGTGGCGCGCCTGCCGGATCGCCCGGGACACCACCGAGCTCTACGGCACGATCGTGGCCGCCGGCATCATCGCCTGGTTCGCGTTCCAGTCCTTCGAGAACATCGGGATGACCCTGGGCATCATGCCGGTCGCCGGACTGCCGCTGCCCTTCGTCTCCTACGGCGGCACGTCCATGTTCGCGGTCTGGATCGCCATCGGGCTGCTCCAGTCCATCCGGATGCAGCGGCCGGTCTCGGCGTGAGGGAGCGCGGCCCCGGGAGGGGCTGACTGGGGCGGCTCCACCTGGATAGATTCACACCATGGCGGAACTCGTATCGGACCACGCGGACCACGTACGGGAGATCGAGCGGAAGTACGAGGCGCCGGAGGGTGCCGTACTGCCGGACCTGACCGGCGCCCACGGCGTCGCGAGCGCCGAGGCCCGGGGCGTCGTCACCCTCGACGCGATCTATTACGACACCGCCGACCTGCGCCTGGCCGCGGCCGGCGTCACCCTGCGCCGGCGCACCGGCGGCGACGCGGGCTGGCACCTCAAACTGCCCGTCGGGCCCGACACCCGGGACGAGATCCACGCCCCGCTCTCCGACACCGTCCCCGAGCGGCTCACCGCCCTCGTACGGTCCCGCACGCGCGGCGCCGAGCTGGTGCCCGTGGTGCGGCTGCGCACCGAGCGCGATGTCCGCGAGCTCCTCGACGCCGAGGGCGAGCCGCTCGCCGAGGCCGCCGTCGACCGGGTCACCGCCCAGCGCCTGGCCCCCGGAGAGGTCCGGCAGGCGCTGTGGACGGAGGCCGAGGTCGAGCTCGCCCCCGGGCGGAATCCGGCCGTCCTGGACGAGGTGGAGCGGCTGCTCCTCGCCCACGGGCTGCGCCGCTCGGACGCGCCGTCGAAGCTGGCCAGGGCGCTGGCGGAGACGGAGCCGGGGGAGGGGGCCGCGCCCACGGCCGGGTCCACGGCCGAGAAGCCGAAGAAGGCGCGGAAGGCACGGAAGGCCAAGGCAAAGCCCAAGCCCAAGGGCAAGAGCAAGGGCCGGGCAGGCGCCACCGCGGCCGACGAGATCCTGGCCTACGCCCGCGCCCAGGTGGCGGCCGTCATCGAGCTCGACCCGGCCGTACGGCGCGACCAGCCCGACGCCGTCCACCGGATGCGCGTCGCCACCCGCCGGCTGCGCAGCGCCTTCGCCACCCACCGCAAGGTCCTCGACCGGGCGGCCACCGACCCCCTGCGCGCCGAGCTCAAATGGCTCGCCGGCGAACTCGGCGTCGACCGCGACCACGAGGTCCTCACCGAGCGGCTCACCGCCCGCGTCGACGCCCTGCCCGACACGCTGCTCCTGGGCCCCGTACGGGCGCGGCTGCGCGCCTGGGCCACCGCGGGCCGCATGAGCGCCCGCGAGCGCACGCTCGCCGCCCTCGACAGCGACCGCTACCTCGCGCTCCTCACCGCCCTCGACGCGGTGCTGGCCGACCCGCCGCTGCGGCCCGCGGCCCAGCAGCCCGCCGCCGCCGTACTGCTCAGGGCGGTGCGCAAGGACTACGAGCGGCTGGCCGCCCGCGTCGAGCGCGCGCTGGCGCTGCCGCCCGGCCCGGAGCGGGACCGCGCCCTGCACGAGGCCCGCAAGGCCGCCAAGCGCGCCCGGTACGCCGCGGAGGCCGCCCGGCCCGCGCTGGGCAAGCCGGCGAAGCGCTTCGCCCGGCGCGTGAAGGCCGTCCAGCAGGTCCTCGGCGACCACCAGGACGCCGTCGTCGCCCGCGGGACCCTGCGGGACCTGGCGATCAAGGCCCATGGGGCGGGCGAGACCGCGTTCACCTGGGGCCTCCTGCACGGCCAGGAGGAGGCCCGGGCGGCGGAGCGGGAGCGGGAGCTGCCGGCGGTGTGGCGGAAGGCGGTGAAGGCGGCCCGGCCGCGGAAGCTGGGCGCGTGACCGTACGCGTGACCGTACGGGCGGCCGATCGTTGGACGCTCGGTGCCGCGTGGCCGGTTCGATCGCCGTGCCGGAAGGGACGCTCCATCGGGTTACGCTTGAGAGTCGCTCCCCCTGTCAGCCCACGAAGGTATCCCAGATGTCTGCCGAGTCGGTCTTCCCACAGCTCGAGGCTCTGCTGCCGCATGTGCAGAAGCCGATCCAGTACGTCGGCGGTGAGCTGAACTCCACGGTCAAACCGTGGGACGCGTGCGACGTCCGCTGGGCGCTCATGTACCCGGACGCGTACGAGGTCGGGCTGCCCAACCAGGGCGTCATGATCCTGTACGAGGTCCTCAACGAGCGCGAGGGCGTCCTCGCCGAGCGCACGTACAGCGTCTGGCCGGACCTCGAAGCGCTGATGCGCGAGCACGGCGTGCCGCAGTTCACGGTGGACAGCCACCGGCCGGTCAAGGCGTTCGACGTGTTCGGCCTGAGCTTCTCCACCGAGCTGGGCTACACCAACATGCTCGCCGCGCTCGACCTCGCGGGCATCCCGCTGGAGTCGAAGGACCGCGGCCTGGACGACCCGATCGTGCTGGCGGGCGGGCACGCCGCCTTCAACCCGGAGCCGATCGCGGACTTCATCGACTGCGCGGTCATCGGCGACGGCGAGCAGGCCGTGCTGGAGATCACCGACATCGTCCGCGCCTGGAAGGCGGAGGGCCGCCCCGGCGGCCGCGAGGAGCTCCTCTTCCGCCTCGCGAGGACCGGCGGCGTGTACGTGCCGGCCTTCTACGACGTGGAGTACCTGCCGGACGGCCGCATCGGCCGGGTCGTGCCGAACCGCTCCGGCGTGCCGTGGCGCGTGTCCAAGCACACCGTCATGGACCTCGACGAGTGGCCGTACCCCAAGCAGCCGCTCGTCCCGCTCGCCGAGACCGTCCACGAGCGGATGTCCGTGGAGATCTTCCGCGGCTGCACCCGCGGCTGCCGCTTCTGCCAGGCCGGCATGATCACGCGCCCCGTGCGGGAGCGAAGCATCACCGGCATCGGCGAGATGGTGGACAAGGGGCTGAAGGCGACCGGCTTCGAGGAGGTCGGCCTGTTGTCGCTGTCCTCCGCGGACCACTCGGAGATCGGTGACATCGCCAAGGGTCTCGCGGACCGCTACGAAGAGGACAAGATCGGCCTCTCCCTGCCGTCCACCCGCGTCGACGCGTTCAACGTCGACCTGGCGAACGAGCTGACCCGCAACGGCCGCCGCTCCGGCCTCACCTTCGCCCCCGAGGGCGGCTCCGAGCGCATGCGCAAGGTCATCAACAAGATGGTCTCGGAGGAGGACCTGATCCGCACGGTCGCCACGGCGTACGGCAACGGCTGGCGCCAGGTGAAGCTGTACTTCATGTGCGGCCTGCCCACCGAGACCGACGAGGACGTCCTCCAGATCGCGGACATGGCCACCAAGGTCATCGCCAAGGGCCGCGAGGTGTCGGGCAAGAACGACATCCGCTGCACGGTGTCCATCGGCGGGTTCGTGCCCAAGCCGCACACCCCCTTCCAGTGGGCGCCGCAGCTCTCGGCCGAGGCCACCGACGCCCGGCTGGAGAAGCTGCGCGACAAGATCCGCGGCGACAAGAAGTACGGCCGCTCCATCGGCTTCCGCTACCACGACGGCAAGCCGGGCATCGTCGAGGGCCTGCTCTCGCGCGGCGACCGCCGCGTGGGCGCGGTGATCCGCGCGGTCTACGAGGACGGCGGCCGCTTCGACGGCTGGCGCGAGCACTTCTCCTACGACCGCTGGATGGCCTGCGCGGAGAAGACGCTGCCGGAGTTCGGCGTCGACGTGGACTGGTACACCACCCGCGAGCGCACCTACGAGGAGGTCCTGCCCTGGGACCACCTGGACTCGGGCCTGGACAAGGACTGGCTCTGGGAGGACTGGCAGGACGCCCTCGACGAGACCGAGGTCGAGGACTGCCGCTGGACGCCGTGCTTCGACTGTGGCGTGTGTCCTCAGATGGACACCCACATTCAGATCGGCCCCACGGGCAAGAAGCTGCTGCCGCTCTCCGTGGTCAAGTAGCGCCCGACGGTCCACGGCCCACCAGGGCCGGAGGCCGGTTTCAACCGCTTTGTCGCAGGCCCGCCCATGCCGTCCCGTATGGGCGGGCCTGTCCCGTGTGATCGTCCGCCGGGCGGGCCCGGCAGGGCCCGGTCGGTCCGCACCGAACGGTGACGCCGCAGGTCCGCGTACGCTTGACGGGAGACAGACCGACTCACGAAGGACAGAACACTGGGCAAGCGACAGCCCGAAGGCCCGCCGCCCGCACCCGCGGTGCAGCGCATTCGTCTGCGCTACACCAAGCGCGGCCGCCTCCGGTTCACCAGCCACCGCGACTTCCAGCGCGCCTTCGAGCGGGCCCTGCGCCGCGCCGAGGTGCCGATGGCGTACTCCGCGGGCTTCACGCCGCACCCCAAGGTCTCCTACGCCAATGCCGCCCCCACCGGCACGGGCAGCGAGGCCGAGTATCTGGAGATCGCCCTCACCGAGCGGCGCGACCCCGACGCGCTGCGGGAGCTGCTCGACGACTCCCTGCCCGCCGGGCTCGACATCATCGACGCGGTGGAGGCCCACACCTCCGGGCTCGCCGACCGCCTCCAGGCCTCCGTCTGGGACCTGCGGCTGGAGGGCGTGACGGTCGACGAGGCCGAGAGCGCCGTCGCGGCGTTCCTCGCGGCGGAGACCGTCGAGGTCGAGCGGCGCACCAAAAACGGGTTGCGCACCTTCGACACCCGGGCCGCCGTGGCCCGTCTCGAGGTGCTCGCGGCACCGGCTGATAGGCCGGGGGACGGCGCCTGTGCGATACTGCGGCTGGTTGTACGGCACGCCACACCCGCTGTACGACCCGACGACGTCCTGTCCGGTCTCCGCGCCACGGCCGACCTGGCGCCGCCGGTCCCCGCTGCGGTGACCAGGCTGGCGCAGGGGCTGCTCGATGAGGAGTCCGGCACGGTGACCGACCCGCTCGCGCCCGACCGCGAGGCAGTTCCGGCCGCTCCCACAGCGGCCTCCGGACTGACCGCCGCGTCGGCTCCGGAAGGTTCGGCCTGACCGGGACGGCCGTCGACGCGCAGCCTGAGCACTTGGGAGCCACCCGGGTCCGGCAAGCGCACTGACCAGAAGACTTTCGCCGGTGCCACGCCACAAGCGGCGCGGACCCGGCGAGTGAGACGACAGCTCCCGTGCGGCGCCCGCGCCCCGGACGGCGGTACCGCGCACAGCGTGCGGGCCGTGTGATCCGGACCCAGGTGCGGCGCCCGGGAGCGTGACGGGAGAACCGCCCGCATGCTCGAGCCGATGGAGCCCAAGGAGGCGGCGCTGGAAGGCGTCGCCCAGGGCAGCTCAGAGAACGACAACACCCCCAGCGACACCCTGCCGCCGCGCCGCCGCCGGCGTGCGGCGTCCCGCCCCGCGGGACCGCCCACCGCCGCGGCGGGTGGCGCCGAGGCGTCCGCGCGGGCCGGCGAGGAGCCGGCCGCCGCACCGGAGCCGCAGGCGGCCCCGGCCGCCGAGGCGGAGCCCGCGCCGCGGGCGCGCCGCAGGGCCACCCGCAAGGCCACTGCCCCCGCGGGTACGCCGAAGGGTGCCGTGGAGGCCGCCGAGGTCGTGGAGCCGGCTGTGGCTGCCGCGCCGGTCGCCGAGGCCGCTGAGGC
>NZ_JBPQTV010000249.1:0-9525 GCF_051386515.1 Streptomyces sp. URMC 123
GTGCGGGCCCGGGCGGGATGGCCCGGTGGGGGAGGGGTCAGGTGGGGAGGTGTCAGGTGGGGCGCAGGGCGTCGAGCGCGGTGGCCGCGATGGCCTCCAGGGCGGCGCGGTCCGCGCCGCCCTGCCCCGCGATCCGGATGCCCCCGGTCACCGCGTTGAGGAAGAGGGCGAGCGCGTGCGCGTCGCGCTCGGCGGCGATGTCGCCGTCACGCTGCCCGGTCTCCACCACCGCCCGCAGCGCGGCCAGCCGACGCTCCAGATCGCGGTCGAGCATGCGGGTCGCCTCCGCGTCGCGCCCGGCGAGCTCGACGACGCTGTTGACGGTCAGGCAGCCCAGGCCGCGCCCGTCCCGGCGGGCCGCGGCGTCGCTGTCGATCACCATGGCGAAGAAGGCGCGCAGGCGGTCGCTCGCCGAGCGCTCGCCGTCCTCCAGGAGCTCCAGCTGCGCGCCGGTCATGGCGTCGATGTAGCGGGCCAGGGCACGCCGGAACAGATGGTGCTTGCTGGTGAAGGTGTTGTAGATGCTGCTGCGGCCCAGGCCGGTGGCGTCGCACAGGTCCTGGGTCGAGGTGGCCTCGTAGCCCTTCGCCCAGAAGGCGCGCATCGCCGCGTCCAGGGCCCGTTCCTCGTCGAACGTCCTCGGTCGGGCCATGATCGGAACTCTAGCGGTTCTGGAACGATCAGTGCAATACGCGGTCGGCCGGTCGGCCGGGATGTCGTCGTCCGCCGCTTCCCGGTGGGGCAGAATCCGGGCATGCGTACTGTGATCTTGTGTGGTGGAGAGAGCTCCGAGCGGGACGTTTCCCTGGCCTCGGGGCGGTCGGTCGCCCGGGCCCTGCTGGAGCGGGGCCACGAAGTGGTGCTGGTCGACCCGGCCGCGGTGGAGCCGGTCCTGGCCGGGCCGCTGCGCCCCGGCGACCCGGTCGACCACGTCGCCGTCGCGAAGGAGCCGCCGTCGCTGTCCGAGCAGCGGCAGTGGCGGCAGCGCATGCACGCGGCCCTGACGGGCGGTCGGGTCCTGGACCTCCTGCGCGACGCCGACATCGTCTTCCTGGCGCTCCACGGCGGCTGGGGCGAGGACGGGCATGTGCAGGCCCTGCTGGAAATGGCGGGCGTCCCGTTCACCGGCGCGGGCAGCGCGGCGTGCGCGGCGGCCTGGCACAAGGGCCGGGCGCAGGCGGTGCTCGGCGCGGCGGGGCTCCCCGTGGTCGAACGCGCGCTGTGGCGGCCCGGGGCCGGCGACGTTCCCGAGAACGTACAGCGGCTGGTGGCGGCGGGCCCGGTGGTGGTCAAGCCGGTGGCGGACGGGTCGAGCGTGTCGGTGCACCGGGTCGACTCGCTGCCGGAACTGGACCGGGTCGCCTCCGAGGTGCGCTCGCGGGGGATCGAGCTGCTGGTGGAGCCGTTCCTGCCGGGGCGCGAGTTCACCGTCGCCGTGGTCGGCGACCAGGTGCTCCCGGTGATCGAGATCGAGCTGACCACGCCGGTGTTCGACTACGCGGCCAAGTACCAGCCCGGAGCGGTGAGCGAGGTGTGCCCCGCGCGGGTCCCGGCGGCCTTCGCGTCCCGGCTGCGGGACCTGGCCCTGGGCGCGCACCGGGCGCTGGGGTTCGCCGGGGACTCCTACTCGCGCACGGACTTCCGCTGCGACGCCGCCGGCGAGCCGATGTGCATCGAAGTCAACGCGCTCCCGGGCCTGACGGCGACGAGCCTGGTGCCGCTCGCGGCAGCCGGGGCCGGTTGGACCTACCCCGACCTGATCCAGCGCATCCTCGACCTCGCGACGCGCTGAGCGCGGTCGGATACCGCGACGGGCGCCGCTTCGCCTCCCGGCCGGAACCTCAACGCCGCGCGTGGCGGACGCGCAACCGCCCGAACCCCACGGCCCCGGAGATCCACATACACGCGCCGCGCCGCCGTATCCGTCCGTATCCGTCCGCCGGCGGCGGCAATCGGGTCGGACATGCGAACAAGGGACCCCCGCACGCGCTCAGTGCGCGGGGGTCAGGACCATCAAGTGCTGAGGGTCGGGGAAGGGGACGAAACCGGCCTTCGCGTAGACCTCGTGGGCGTCGAGGGTCGAGAGCAGCACCCGCTTGACCTTGTAGGGGGCCAGGTGGTCGCGGACCGCGGTGGCCAGCCACGTGCCGAGCCCCTTGCCGCGGTGCGCGGGGTCGACGTAGACATCACAGAGCCAGGCGAAGGTCACCAGGTCCGTGACGACGCGCGCGTAGGCGACCTGCGCCCCGCCGGCGTCGTACAGACCGAAGTTGAGGGACGCGCGGATCGACCGCTCGACCGTTTCGCGGCTGCGGCCCAGAGCCCAGAACGCGTCCGTCGAGAGCCAGTGGTGCACCAGATCGATGTCCACGCGGTCCGGATCGGTGGAGAGCTCGTAACCGTCTTCCCTATGAGTGATCATGGTCATGCATGGTAGTGCTGGGCGCTGCGGCGCGACGATGGAAAAAGACCGAAAAAAAAGGGGGGGCCGAGGCATGAGCGGGACAGTGACGGCGGTCAGCAGCAACGGCGCGTACTCGTTCACCAAGCCGAACCGGGACAGCATCACGCTGCTCGCCGGGCTCGGTGTGGAGGGCGACGTCCACGCCGGTGTGACGGTCAAGCACCGCTCGCGCCTCGCGCAGGACCCCACCCGCCCGAACCTGCGCCAGGTGCACCTCATCCACGAGGAGCTCTTCGCAGAGGTCGGCGAGGAAGGATTCTCGGTCGTGCCCGGCGAACTCGGCGAGAACATCACCACCCGCGGCATCGATCTGCTCGCCCTGCCCGTCGACACCCTGCTGCGCGTCGGCGATGCGGCAGTCCTCCAGGTGACCGGCCTGCGCAACCCCTGTGCGCAGATCGACGCCTTCCAGGGCGGGTTGCTGAAGCGACTCGTCGGCCGTGACGAGGCCGGAAACGTGGTGCGCAAGGCCGGCATCATGAGCATCGTGAAGGAGGGCGGTACGGTGCGCCCCGGCGACCCCATCACGGTGGAGCTGCCCAGCGGGCCGCATCGGCCCCTGGAGCGGGTCTGAGACCGCTCACGGGCAGGTCATGACACGGCGCCGACGGCTCCCCCTCACCGTTCTCCTCGACGGGATCGAGGCCGCCGCCGGAGGCCGGGCAGCCACCAGTTGGCCCGGCCGGTCAGGGTCATGAGGGCCGGTACGAGCACGCCGCGCACCACGGTGGCGTCCACCAGCACCCCGACGGCGAGCCCCGCGCCGATCACCTTGAGCAGGGTCACCCCCGAGGTCGCCAGGGCCGCCATGGCCGAGACGACGATCAGCGAGGCCGCGGTGATCACACGGCCGGTGCGCTCCACCCCGTGGATCACCGCGGCCGTGTTGTCACCGCTCACGAGGTACTCCTCGCGGATGCGGGAGAGCAGGAACACCTCGTAGTCCACCGACAGCCCGTAGGCCACGATCAGCACGAGCAGCACGACGCAGCCGTCCAGACGGCCGGTGACGGTGAAGTCGCCGGTCAGCGCGCGCAGATGGCCGTCCTGGAAGACGAACACCAGGCAGCCCAGGCAGGCCGTCAGGCTCACCGCGGCCACCAGGACGGCCTTCACCGGGATCAGCAGGCTGCGGGTGAACCAGGCCAGCAGCATCAGGGTGACCGCGGCGGCCAGGGCGCAGCAGAGCGGCAGGGCGCGTCGGAGCGCGTCGGCGGTGTCCACGGCGCGTGCCGCCTCCCCGGTGACCAGGCTCCTGCCGGAGGAGGCCGAGGAATCCTCGGCGGCCGAAGAACCCGCCGGAGCGGCGGCCGCGGGCAGCGCCCGGATCGCGCGCACCAGCCGCCGCGAGGACTCGGCGTACGGCTGCTCCCGGGAGGTGACCTGGACCAGCGGCCGGGCCGGCCGCCCCTCGGCCCGTACGTCGCCGGCGGCGGGCGGGACGTGCTCGTCCCCGCGGTAGCGGCCCGTCGTGGTGCGCGCCTCGGCCGCGCCCGGCAGCGCGGCCACGCGCCGCGCGTACCGGTCGAGCGCGCCGTGCGAGACCGCCCCGGGCAGCCCGACGGTCACCTGCCGCTCCACGGGGTGCGCGAAGTCGCGCTCGATCTCCCGCGCCACGCGGTGCGGCTCGCGGTCGGCCGGCAGGATTCGGGCGTCGCTCGGGCCGAACGCGGCGTGCCCGAAGGGGAGCACGAGCAGGGCGAGCAGGGCCGCGGCCGCGGCGGCGCACGGGATTGGCCGCCGGCACACCACCTGGGCGACCCGCCGCCATACGAGCCCCTCCCCGGCCCGTGGGCCGGTACGCACGGCCGCGCCGCCTCGTGGGCCGGTGCGGGTGTCCGGACCGCCTTGTGGGCCGGTACGAAGGTCCGGACCACCTCGGCCGCGCGGGCGCCGGCGCAGCCGGTGGAACAGGTCCCAGCGGTCGATGTGCCGCCCGCACATCGTCAACAGCACGGGCACCAGGACCACCGTGGCCGCCGCCGACAGCAGCACCACCGCGATGCCCGCCCAGGCCACGGAGTGCAGGAACCCGAAGGGGAAGACGAAGAGGGCACACAGCGACAGGGCGACGACACACGCGGAGACGACGACGGCGCGGCCCGCCGTGCGCACCCCGCGCGCCACCGCCTCCTCCAGGCCGGCACCGGCCGCCCGCTCCTCGCGGAAGCGGGTGACCACGAACAGGCCGTAGTCCACGGCGAGGGCGAAGCCGAGCGCGCCCGCCATGTTGGCGGCGTACACGGAGACGTCCATGAACGACATCAGCGCGCGCAGCGCGGCCAGGGTGCCGGCCACCGCCACCAACCCCGTGATCAGCGGCAGCAGCGCCGCGACGAGCGAGCGGAACACGTAGAGCAGCACGAGGGCGCTCAGCGGCACCGCGATCAGCTCCGCGAGCAGCAGGTCGCGCCGGCTCTCGCGCATGCCCTGGACGCTCACCCACGCCGGGCCGCCCGCCGAGACCTCGACCGGCCCCCGGCGCCCGGTGAGGGCGGGCACGAGCCGCTCCGCGGTACGGGTCACGGTGGCGTCGCCGCCGCTGAGGTCGACGGTGATCAGCGCGGCCCGGCCGTCGCGGGACCGGAGCGCGGGATCGCCGGCCGACCAGTGCGACGCGGTCGACAGCACCCCCTTCGAGCGGGCGACGCGCCGCTCCAGCTCCCGGCCGCGCTCGGCCGCGCCCGGGGAGTCCACGCCCGACGCGGCCCGCACCAACAGGACGAGGTCGGCCCCGCCGGCGCGATAGCGGGCGGCGAGCTCCGCGTTGTCCGCGCGGACGGGCGCGTCGTACGGGATGAAGCCGCTGTTGCTCAGCCGGCCCAGGCCGTCCACGCCCACCACCGCCATGAGCAGGGTCAGCAGCCCGACCGCCGCGAGGACCAGCGCGCCCCGCCGCCTCGCGTCTCCCGGGGGCGGTGCGGGGGCGCCGTTCACGGTGCCGCCGCCGCTGCCCGCCTCGCTCCCGGCGTCACCCCTCGCACCGGTCCGCACGCCCGAATCCCCCTTCTTTCCGTGCCGCGGTCCCCGGGATCAGGCGAGGACGTTCATGGCGGCGCCGAGGTTGGTGATCTCGACTGGTGGTGTGTGCCGTGGGCGGGACACGTGTGTGCCGCGCGTCATCGTGGATCGGGCCCGCCGCGGGCGGGCGGGCCCTGCGACCCCCTGACCGATCGAGCGCGGGGAGGGCGCTCCGGTGTCAGACGACTGTGAGGGCGGTCGTGAGGTCGATGCCCGTGGCGTACGTGGACTGGGCCGAGCTGTACGCGAGCAGCGCGGCCGTGGTGGTCACGAGGGTGAGAAAACGGCGAAGTCGCATGTGAAACCTCCTGAAATGGTGACTTTCCGTTATGCAGGGCATGCCCGGGTCACCTGATCGGTACGTCGCCGCCGCCCGGCTGTCGGCTGAACGAGTGAGCTCTCGCGCACGCGTGCCGGTGGCCGCGTGTGCTGATGCGGCGTCATATCGCGGGCGCACCGCCGCGCTGGGCCCGGGAAGCCGGACCGCCGTCCGGACCGACACGGCCGCCGATCGCGCGCCCTCAGCCGAACGTCATCCCGTAGAGCTGGCTGCGCGAGGTGACGCCCACCTTCGGGAAGACCTTGTACAGGTGGTAGCCGACGGTGCGCGGGCTCAGGAAGAGGCGCGCCGCGATCTCGCGGTTGCTCAGGCCCTGCGCCGCGAGCCGCGTGATCTGGAGCTCCCGGGGCGTCAGGCCCACCGAAACCACCGAACCCGCCGAACCCGCCGAACCCGCCGACCGCGCCGGATCGGCCGCGGTGGGCGGCTCCGCGGTCGTACGGTCGCCCGCCGCGCGCAGTTCCTGGCGGGCCAGCTCCGCCCACGGCAGCGCGCCGACGGTGCCCAGGTAGCCCAGCGCCTGGTGCAGATGCGCGCGGGCGGTCTTGACGCGGCGGGCGCGGCGCAGCCACTCCCCGTACAGCAGATGCACCCGCCCGATCTCGAACGGCGATGACCAGGGGGCCGCCAGCGCCCCGCGGAAGAGCGCGTCGGCCTCCTCGCCGGGCGCCAGCAGGGCGCGACACCGCAGCCACGGCCCGCGCAGATGGGCCCGGCGGTCGGGCACGGCCCGCTCCTCGAACTCCCGGAGCGCGGCGCCCGCCCGTTCCGGCTCGCCGCAGCGCACGCACGCCTCCACGAGGTCCGGCAGGACCAGCCAGCGGACCATGAAGTGCGCCGCGGGCCCCCGCGCGGCGGCGACCTCGCCGAGAGCCTGCGCGGCGTGCCGGGACTGCCGCTCGGCGAGGGCGCTCAGCCCCATGGCCCAGTGCGCCAGGGCCACCGCCGAGGCGATCCGGCGGGGCATCGAGACGGCCAGCGAGTCCTCGACGAGTTCACGGCAGCCCGCCGAGTCGCCCCGGGCGGCCCTCAGCCAGGCGAGCATGGCCCGCAGATGAGCGGCGGCCCCCAACTGGCCGGTCCCGTCCGCCAGGACGAGCGCCTCCTCGCCGTGGGTGGTGGCGTCCGGCCACTGGCCGGTGGCGAGCTGGAGGGCCACCAGCGGGGCGAGGGACATCGGCAGGGCCCCGGCCGCCCCTTTGGCCCGCAAGGAGTCGACGGCGGCTCGGTGGGCGTCCAGCATGCCCTCGGTGTCGCCCATCAGACACGGCAGGAACACCGGGGGCCACACCCAGGGCCTGGGGTCCTCGGCCGACAACCAGGTCATGCGGTCCCGCTCGACGTCCCGGGCGGGCAGCGGCGGGGGCCGCACGCCGTCGGCGGTCTCCCGGGGCGCCAGGCTGCCGAGATGACGGAAGTGGGCGGCCAGTTGGCCGGCGAGGGCGCACGCGCTGCTCGTGCCCCCGGCCCCGCTTTCCGTGCTCCTTCCGGTCGCCCCGGCCCCCGTGCTCCTCCAGGCCGTGCCGCTTTCCGTGATCCTCTCGGCCGTGCCGGCCGTTTCGCTCCGCGTGCTCCTCTCGGTCGTGCTGTCCATGCCGGCCGTGCCGTTCGCCGGGTCGGCCGGCGGCCGCTCCAGCAGATCGGCGATCTCCGTGAGCCGCGCCGGCGCGTTGGCCACCCACGCCGAACGGGCCGCCATCACCAGCAGCTCCTCGGCCAGTTCGGGCTCGGAGCCGAGCACGGGACGGGCACCGCGCAGCAGAATCGAGCAGGCGAGCGCGGGGTCGCTGCTGGCGTGCGCGATGGCGCCGCGCACCCGGGCCGCGCGGGCCCGCGGCCCGGGGTCCGCCGTCAGCGACTCCGCCTCCTGGAGGAGCGCTTCGGCCTGGGCGGGGTCGGCGGCCGCCCACGCGCAGTCCGCGGCCTCGATCAGCCAGTGCGCGGTGTCCCGCGGGGAGGGGGCCAGCGCGGCGGCGCGGCGCAGGGCGCGCGCCGCGCTGGCCACGCCCCCGGCCCGCCGGGCCCGCCCGGCCACCTCGCCCAGCAGCCGCGCGACGGAGTCGTCCGTGCCCACGGTCGCGGCCGCCAGGTGCCACACGTGCCGGTCGTCCGCCGTGCCGAGGGCGCGGGCCAGGGCGAGATGGGCGGCCCGCCGCTCGCCGAGCGTCGCGTGCTGGTAGACGGCCGAGCGGATCAAGGGGTGCCGGAAGCGCACCCGTTGCTGGTCGAGATGGATCAGACCGGCGGACGCCGCCGCGCACAGGGTCCCCATCGCCGCGCCGTCGCCCCAACGCCCTGCCGCGGTCGGGCCCGCCGCCTCGCCGCTCCCGTAACCTCCCGTCGTCGCGCCCGCCGCCCCGCCGCCCTCGCTCCGGGGGCCCGCCGGCGCCTCGGCCGCCGCCAGCACCGTCGCCAGATCGCCGCCGTTCTCCGCCGCGACCAGCAGGAGCACGTCCCCGCGCCCGGTCGGCAGGTCGCTCGCCCGGTAGTGGAAGATCTGCTGCAGCCGGTCCGTGAGCGCCAGCTCCTCCGGCAGGGGCGCGCGGCCCGCCAGCTGACCGGGGCTCAGCGCGCCCGGCAGTTCCCGCAGGGCCAGCGGATTGCCCTCCGCCTCGCGCAGCAGCCGCTCCCGCACGGCCGGCGCCGCGCTCGGCAGCGACCGGTCCAGCAACAGCCGCGCCGACTCCGCGGGCAGCGGACACACCCGTAGCTCGGGCACGCCCGGCGCGGCGAACGGGCGGGCGCCGTCGCGCGCCGCGAACACCGCCGCCACCCGCTCGCCGCCCAGCCGCCGGGCCACGAACACCAGCGCGTCCGCCGACGCCGAGTCCAGCCACTGGGCGTCGTCCACGACCAGCAGCAGGGGCGCCTCGCGTGCCACCTCCGAGAGCAGGCCGAGCGCGGCCAGCGCCACCAGGAAGCGGTCCGTGCCGGCGGTGGTGTCCATGCCGAACGCCGCCCGCAGGGCGGTGGCCTGGGGGCCGGGGAGCCGGGGGAGCCCGGCCAGGAGGGGTCGGAGCAACTGGTGCAGGGACGCGAACGGCAGCTCGATCTCGCTCTCCACGCCCTCCGCGGGCAACACCCTGACCTCGGCGTGCGCCCGCCGCACCAGATCGGCGAGCAGCGTGCTCTTGCCGATGCCGGCCGGCCCGCGCAGCACGAGCGCCGCGCCGGTGGCCTCGCGCACGCCCGTGACCACGGCGAACAGCTCACGCCGCTCGTGTTCCCGCCCGATCAGCATCGCGGTCGCCTCCCCTCGCCCCATGGCCGACTACACGTCAGTTGACGGATGGCCGCGCCCAGGAGTTCAGCGAAACCGGAATTTGTCGCATTCCCTTCGCGGACCGACCTGGGCGCGACCCCCGTCGAACGACAGATGCGGACGCCCGCGCCGTGCCGCATAGTCGGAGCCTGTCCCGACACCCTGCCGGGCCGCCGACACCGCGCGAGGCCGCTGACACGGCGCCGGGCCGCCGACACCGCGCGCCGGGCCGCCGGCACCCAGGAGGCCCTCGGCGGAGCTTCGTCCGCGAGGCACCGCCGGCGCCAGGGGACGTGAACCGGCCGCGCGGGGGTGAGGGCTCGCGGCAAGCGGAGGAGTGGGGTGGCGGCGTGCCGACGGGTTCCAGCGGTTCCAGTGGTGTCGGAGTCGCGGCCGGTTCACGTCCCCTGGCGCCGGCGGTGCATCGCGGACGAAGCT
>NZ_JBPQTV010000250.1:0-9383 GCF_051386515.1 Streptomyces sp. URMC 123
GCGGGCTGGGGGGGGGGGGGCGCCGCGGGGCGCCCCGCCCCTGTGCGTCTTCGGGGCTCAGGGGCCCGGTGCGGGGGCCTCCACGAGCGTTGCCGCGCCGGCGGGCCCCGCCTCCACGTGGTCCCGGCAGACCCGGGGGCACCACCAGAACCGGTGATCCGCCAGCCGCAGGCGCTCGCGCGGCAGATCGACGGCGGTGTCGTCCGCCAGCGGACGGGCGCACCGCAGACACGCGAAGCCGCGGATCTGTGCCTCCGAGAGCCCGCGCAGGCGGGGTCTCGTCGTGCGATTCATGCCGGGGCTCCCTCCCGGCGGCGGGCCGCGCCGAGGAAGGCGCGGACAGCGTCCGGCGAGGTCAGGTCCCGGCCCGTGCCGTCCGGCTCCACCAGCCACTGGCACCCCACGGCGGGGTGGTCCCCGGGTCCGGGGACGCCCAGGTAGTTGCCGTCGCCCAGACAGTCCGCGCCGTCGCCGGCATCCGACCACGCGCCACCGGCGGTGCCGGGCGGTACGAGCACGTAGTACGCCCTTGGGGTGCGGATCACCGGTCCGCACAGCTGGAAGACGCCCAGCGCGGCGCGTACGAGGTGGGGGCGAGTGTCGTCCGCGACCTCGTGCACGGTGGTGGCCGCCAGCCGGACCGCGTCGAAGTGGCGGCCCAGGGGCAACAGCGCGATGCGGTCGTGGTGCCATTCGCGCCATACGCGGGATGGCTCCGGGCGGGCCGCGGCGAGCCAGTGGGCTCCGGCGCGCGTTCGATCGTGCCGATCCGGCGGCCCAGGGCGGGGCACAGGGTCACGTGCGGGCACGGCTTCGTCCTTCCGATCCTGGTGAGGGGAGCGGGGACGACGCTACGGACCGGGGTGGGCTGCGAGGGCTACAGAACGTAGCCCTCATGGGCACCGCTGGTCAGAGCACGCCCAGGCGGATGCCCAATTCCGTCAGGGAGTTGTTGCGGCGGGTACGGATCATGGTGCGGACCGTCTCCCGTACGCCGGGGTGGAGCCGGGTCGCCTGGGGGGCCAGGCGCTCCGCGGTGAGGAACGCCTCGACGGCCCGGTCGCGCCGGCCGTTGGCGAAGTGGGCGCGGCCCATGTCGATGAAGTGGTGGCTGCGGCGCTCGGGGGAGAAGTGCCGGGGCGGTCGGACCCGCTCCGCGCGGGCCACGGCGCGGCGCCCGTCACCCAGTTCGACGGGGAGCGACACGCCCCAGATCGCGACGTTCGTCGGGCCGAACTGGAGCTGCCAGTCGTTGCGGTCCTCGCCGAGCCGTTCGGCCGCCGCCTCCGCGCGCCGCCAGTGCCGCTCGGTGCCCGTCGCGTCGCCTCGGCGGGCCTGGTTCAGGGCGGCCTTGAGCTCGAACGCGCCCATCAGCGAAATCGCCTCCGGGCCGGGGTCGGGCAGGGCGCCCAGCGCGGTGAGGGCCTCGTCGATGATGGCCCCGGCCTCGTCGTGCTCGCCGATCGACAGGAACTCGCCGGCCTCGTACCAGTGGGCGGCCAGCAGCCGGAGCGGATCTCCCGACTCCCGCGCGGACCACACGACCCGCTCGGTCGCCAGCGTGGCGTCCGGGACGTGGCCCAGCTTGTAGAGGAACTGCATGGCGCACTCGTAGCCGGAGCACAGCAGGGAGTGCGCCGCGCGGCGGCCGTCCCCGTCGAGCACCTCGGCCGCCACCTGCAGGTCGCGCAGCAGCGCCGGGAGCGTGGCGGCGGCCTTGGCGAACGAGGCGCTGTGCCGGTGCGCGTTCGCCTCGGCGGTGCGGCGCCGCAGCTCCGCGAGGTCGACCTCGGCCACCTCCCGGTCGCTGGGCCGCGCGGGCCGCCCGTGCCGCAGCAGGGCCCGTCGTACGGCGGCCACGGCGGCCAGCGCGGCCTGACTCTCGCCGTCGCTCTCGGCCGGGACGACCGGGCCGCCGGTGATCTCCGTCGGATGGCAGTCGAGCGCCTTGCACAGGGCGAGGATCACGGCCGGGCGGTCGAGGGAACGCCGTCCCTGCTCGAACGCCTTGACGGCCGCCAGGCTGTAGCCGCTCTCGGTGGCGAGCCGCTGCTGCGTCCAGCGCCGGCGCGCCCGAAGCCGCGCCAGCCGCTGCCCGTTGCTCTCCTCGCCCCGCCGGAAGTCGCTGTAGTGGGCCATATCGGCTCCCTTCCCCGCGTCGCCACGACGAACGGTACTCCTGCGCCTCACGGCGGGTGCGGGGTCCCGTACGGGATGAACTCCCGCGAGCCGCGCGGCGGGGGTGGCGCCGCCCGGGGCCGCGAGGGCTCATCCGCGGGGTGGACCGTTCGTGCCCTCGATCATGGGGGTCATGCCGTCCAGGAGGCGGCTCACGCCAAGGGTGAAGAGGGCGTCGAGGTTCAGGTCGTAGCCCGTGTCGCCGAAGGACGTGATGACCTTGTTGAAGGCGGGGTAGCGGCCCGAGGCGATGATCGCGCGGGTCGCCGCGGACTGGCGGGCCATCCACTCCTCCTCGGTCAACCCCGTCACCGCCTCCGCCTGCGCCTCCCGCTCCAGGTTGACCGCCATCCCCTGCACATGGCTGTACAGCAGCACATGCAGGTCGAACATGGTCACCGGGTCCAGCCCGTGGCCGTCCAGCGCGCCGAGAATCCACTCGCCATGGGCGATCAGGTTGGGCAGCATCAACGGCCGGGAGAGCGGGCTGAGATGCGCCAGCCACGGGTGCGCGCGGAACAGCCGCCACAGCGTGTGCGCGCCGAGTTCCAGCCGGGCCCGCCAGCCCTCGGGGGGCGTCGCCGGGTACGTCGCCTCACCGAAGGCCGCGTCGGCCATCAGCAGCACGAGGTCCTCCTTGCTGCCGACATGTCGGTAGAGCGACATCGTGGCCACCCCCAGACGCGCGGCGACGCCCCGCATGGAGAGCGCGCCCAGCCCCTCCGTGTCCGCGATCGCGACGGCCGCGCGGACGATGCGCTCCTGAGTCAGGTCCGGGCCCGCGCTCGCCCCGCCCCGCGTCCCCACTACCGCTCCCGCCGGCTCCGGTGACCGAGCCGCCCGCGCCGCCGCTGAAGCCGCCGCCGGCCCCCGTACCGCTTCCATACGCGCCGCCACCACCGTGCCCACGCGGGGCCGCGCCTCCACCACGCCCTCCAGGCTGAGCCTGGTCAGCGCCTTCGTCGCGGTGGCGAGCGCCACGCCCCACTCCCGGGCGATCTCCCGGGTGGACGGGACCCGGTCCCCGGGCGCCAGCTCGCCCTCGTCGATACGGCGCCGGATCTCGGCCACGATGCGCAGATACGGCGGCGGCGCGCCGCGCTCCGCGCCCTGGCCCGCGCCGCGTTCGGCGCTCTGGCCCGTACCGCGTTCGGCGCTCTGGCTCGTACCGCGCTCCGCGTCGCCCTCTCGATTTCTCGACATCTTTTTTCGCCCACTTTCGCCCGGCCCGACGGCTGTACTAGCGCAGAGCCTACCGGCACCGATGCCTCGATCCCTTGTCTGTGAGCTAGTACAGAGCAAGGAAATGACCAGTTGGCGAGGGTCTGCGTACGGCGTACATTCAGAGGCGTGTACACCGTACAGAAGGGCTCCGACATGACCACGGTTCTCATCACCGGCGCCGGAATCGCCGGCTCCGCACTCGCGCACCGGCTGCTCCACCACGGCCTCACCCCGACCGTCGTGGAGCGCGCCCCCGCCCCGCGGTCGGGCGGCCAGGCGGTCGACATCCGCGGGGTCGCCCTCGACGTCGTCGAGCGGATGGGCCTGCTGGAGCAGGCACGCGCGGTCCGTACCCGGATGCGCGGGATGTCCATCCTCGACCCGGAGGGCAACGAGATCGAGCGCTCCACCGAGGCGACCCTCAGCAGCGGCAGGCTGGACAGCGACGACATCGAGATCCTGCGCCAGGACCTGGTCGAGCTGCTGCACGAGCACACCCGCGACGGCGTCGAGTACGTCTTCGGGGACAGCGTCACCGCCCTCCACCAGGGCGGAGAACGGGGCCGGGAACAGGGCGAGGACGAAGACGGCGACGGCATCCTCGTCGACTTCGCCCACGGCCCCAGCCGCCGCTTCGACGTGGTGGTGGGCGCCGACGGCCTGCACTCGACCGTACGGCGGCTGGCCTTCGGCCCGGAGGAGCGGTTCTCCCACCACCTGGGCAGCTACCTCTCCGTGTTCAGCGCCGACAACTTCCTGGGCCTGGACAACTGGCAGCTCTGGCAGCGCGACGGCGACATCGGCTTCGGCATCATGCCCGTGCGCGACAACACCGAGCTGCGGATCGCCTTCGGCTTCCACTCCGGGCGGCTGGACGGCGACCACCGCGACACCGAGTGGTTGCGCGCGCTGATCGCCGAGCGGATCTCCGAACTGCGCTGGGAGGCGGAGCGGCTGGAGAAGGCCGTCCGGGCGGCGCCCGACTTCTACTGCGACGCGATGTCCCAGATCCGGATGGACCGCTGGTCGCGGGGGAGGGTGGCGCTGCTCGGGGACGCGGGCTACTGCGCGTCCCCGCTGTCCGGGCAGGGTACGAGCCTGGCGCTGGTCGGCGCGTACGCGCTGGCCGCCGAGCTCGCCCGGGCCGGCGGCGACCACCGCGCCGCGTTCGCCCGCTACGAGCAGCGCATGCGGCCGTACGTCGGCCTCAACCAGGCGCTGGCGACGGAGAATCCGGGCGCGCCCGCCTCCGAGGAGTCCATGGCCCGCGCCAAGAACGCGTTCGCACTCGACGCCTGATCAGCAGCGCCTGATCATTCCGCGCCTGATCACTCCGCACCTGATCGCTCGACGCCTGATCGCGCGGGACTCGATCGCACTGCCGCGCCGCCGCCGTGACCGGCGTAAATGGTCGAACACACCGCCGAAACGGGCAGTAGGCTCCGGAGGCATGGGGATCTCCGTACACGCGCTGTTCCACTACCCGGTCAAGGGCTGCGCCGCCGTCCCGGTCGAGTCCGCCGCCGTCGGTGACATGGGCCTGGAACACGACCGCACGTTCATGATCGTCGACGCCGCGGACGGCGGCTTCCGCAGCCAGCGCAAGCTGCCCGCGATGGCCGTGGTCGAGGCGCGGGTCGCCGACGGCGGCGCGGCGCTGCTGCTGTCCGCGCCCGGCGCCGAGAGCCTGCGCGTGGACGTCGTCCCGGACGGCCACCGGCGGCCGGTGAGCATGTTCGACCGGCCCGTCGGGGAGGGCGTCGACCAGGGCGAGGCCGCCGCCCGGTGGATCTCCGAGGTGCTCGGCGCCGACTCCCGACTCGTCCGCGTACCGCCGGACTTCGACCGCGACGGCTGGGGCGAGACCCCCGGCAAGGTCGCGTACGCCGACGCGCACGCCGTGCTCGTGACCTCCCTGGCCTCGCTGGACGGACTCAACGCGCGGATCGCGGAGCGGGGCGCCGCGCCCGTGCCGATGGACCGCTTCCGACCCAACATCGTGCTGGCCGGCCACGACGAGCCGCACTTCGAGGACCGCGTGCGCGCGATGTCCATCGGGACCGTCGACCTCGCCTACTCCGTGCGCGCCACGCGCTGCAACGTGCCGCTGGTCGACCAGGCCACCGGCCGTACGGTGGGCCCCGAGCCCGTGCGCACACTGGCCACGTACCGGCGCGAGCCCGAGTTCGGCAACAAGGTCACCTTCGGCGTGAAGGCGGCGGTCGTGCGGCACGGCACGCTCTCCGTCGGCGACGCGGTCCACGTGAGCGCCTGGGAGTCCTGAGCCTCTCGGGCCGCGACGAGCAGTTCTGTCCTCTCGGGCCGCGACGAGCGGTTCTGAGCCCTCAGCCCCGTAAACCCGTGAGCCTGCAGAACTTGTGAGCCCGTGACCCGTAAACCCGGACACCCGTGAGCCCGGAAATTCGTAACACCGTGCGGAAGTTCCGCGTCACAGGACTGTGACCCCGGCGCCGGACCCTCCCCGACGGCCGGAATCCACACGCCTGTTCGTCCCGCGTCTTCCCCGCATTCACCCGCCCCTGGTGTGATTCCCCGCGCACGGCGCGAACGCGCCGTGCGCGGGCGCACCGCGGCGCAGGGAGGCGCGTATGAATCTGGTCGTCAACGGGGACGCCGAGAGCGGGCCGGGAGGGACCGCCGATCCGGTCGCTTCGGTCACCGGGTGGCGGATCGCCCAGGGAGCGCCCGCCCTGATCGCGTACAGCCTCGGCGGGGGCTATCCCACGCCCGCCGACCCCGGCCCCGAGCGGCGGGGCAGCCGCTTCTTCTCCGGCGGCACCTCGCCCAGGACCGCCCTCGTCCAGGACGTCGCGCTGCCGGCGGACGGCCCCACCGGCCGGGCCGCCGTCGACGCCGGCCGGGTCCGCTTCACCGCCACCGCCTGGCTCGGCGGCTACGCCGCCCAGCAGGACGGCGCCCGGCTCTCCGTCGAGTTCCGGGACGGCGCCGGCACCCCCGTGGCACTCGCCGTCCTCGGTCCCGTGACGGCCGAGGAGCGCCGGCTCCGCACGGGCCTGCTGGAGCGCGCCGCGACCGCCGCCGTGCCGCCCGGCGCCCGCACCGCCCGGCTGCTGCTCGTCCTCACCCGGTCCGGCGGCGGCCCGTCCAACGACGGTTACGCCGACGCGATATCGCTCACCCTCGCGCCCACCGCCGGAGGCTCCCGATGAGGCTCAACCGCCGAGACCTGCTCAAGGCCGCGGCCGCCGCCGGGGCCCTCAACGTCGCCTGGCCGCTGAGCGCCGGCCTGTCGCCCGCCCGGGCGCGCGAGGCCGCCGAGGCCCTCGGCGCCGTCTACGACCCCGCGCCGTTCACCCTCGGCGTGGGCTCGGGCGACCCCCAGGCGAACGGTGTCCTGCTGTGGACCCGGCTCGCGCCCGAGCCGCTCGCCGCCGAACAGAAGCTGCCCGAGGTCGTCGAGGTGGACTGGGTCGTCGCCGAGGACCGGGAGCTGAAGAGCGTCGTCGCGCGCGGCACCGCCCCCGCCTCGGCCACCCTCGGCCACAGCGTGCACGTGCCCGTCGGGGGGCTGCGCCCCGGCCGCCACTACTGGTACGCCTTCCGCGCGCTCGGCGTCCGCAGCCGCCTCGGCCGCACGAAGACCGCGCCGGTGGGCGCGGTGGCCGGCGTCCGGTTCGCCTCCGCCAACTGCCAGGCGTTCCACGACGGCTTCTACGCCGCCCACCGGGGCATCGCCCGGGAGGACCTCGACTTCGTCGTCCACCTCGGCGACTACATCTACGAGCACGGGCCCGTCGGCGGCGACCACGTCCGCGACCACGACGCCCCGGAGACCCTCACCCTCGGCGACTACCGCCGCCGGCACGCCCTCTACAAGGGCGACGCGTCCCTGCGCGAGGCGCACGCCGCGCACCCCTGGTTCCTCACCTGGGACGACCACGAGGTCGTCAACAACTTCAGCGGGAGCGACGGCGACGCGCCCTTCGTGCGGCGCCGGGCGGCCGCGTACCAGGCCTGGTACGAGAACATGCCGCACCGCGACGCCGGCGGCGCGGCCCTGCCCGACCCGGAGATCCACCGGGTGCGCCGCTGGGGCGACCTGCTTGAGCTCACCGTTCTCGACCTGCGCAGCCACCGCTCCGCGCAGAACCTGCCGCAGGGGACGATCCTCGGCGCCGAGCAGAAGGACTGGCTCAAGCGGGGCATCGACCGGGCGCCCGACACCTGGCACTGCTGGGCCAACTCGATCATGCTCAGCCAGCTGCGCGCGCGGCCCGGCGGCGGCTATATGTTCACCGACCAGTGGGACGGCTTCCTCGCCGAGCGGAAGGAGGTCCTCGGGCACGTCCACCGCAGCGGCCTGGAGGACCTCGTGGTGATCACCGGCGACTGGCACTCCGCGTTCGTCGACGACATCCGGCCCGACTTCGACGACACGTCCTCGCCGGTCATCGGCACGGAGTTCACCGCGCACTCGGTCACCTCCGGCGCGTACTCCGCGGAGTGGAACGCCGTCAACGGCCCGGTCATGGGCAGGGCCAACCCGCACCTGAAGTACTTCGAGGGCAACCGCTACGGGTACGACGTCCACGAGGTGACGGCGGCGCGCTGGTCCACGCACATGCGGGTGATCGCGGACCGGCGCGACCCGGCGTCGCCGGTGACCACGCTGACCACGTTCCACGTGGACCGGGGGCGGGCCGGGTCGTACGAGGACCCGGCGACGAAGGGGTCGCCCGCGCAGTACCGGCGGGACTGACCCTGCCGGCGCTTCCTCGGGTTCCTCCCCGGGAGGCGTCGCGTGTCACACACGTATCCGGTTCCACCACCGGCCACCCGGGGCCTAGGGTCGGGCCATGTTCGCTGCCTATGCCGCCCGCATCGACCGTGACCACCCGCTCAACGGCCTCGAACTCGGGGAGCGACCCGCCCCCGGGGCCCGGCCCGGCTGGACGACCGTGAACGTCAAGGCCGCCTCGCTCAACCACCACGACCTGTGGTCGCTGCGCGGCGTCGGCCTCGGCGAGGAGGCGCTGCCGATGATCCTCGGCTGCGACGCCGCCGGGGTCGACGCCGACGGCAACGAGGTCGTCCTCCACTCCGTCATCGGCCAGAGCGGCCACGGCGTCGGACCGGACGAGCCCCGCACCATCCTCACCGAGAAGTACCAGGGCACCTTCGCCGAACAGGTGACCGTGCCCACCTGGAACGTGCTGCCCAAGCCGAAGGAGCTCTCCTTCGAGGAGGCCGCCTGTCTGCCGACGGCCTGGCTGACGGCGTACCGGATGCTGTTCACCAACGCCGGCGTGCGGCCCGGTGACAGCGTGCTGGTGCAGGGCGCGGGCGGCGGCGTCGCGACCGCCGCGATCGTCCTGGCGCGCGCCGCCGGCCTGCGCGTGTACGTCACCAGCCGGGACGAGGCCAAGCGCGAGCGGGCCCTGGAGCTCGGCGCGCTCGGGGCCTACGAGCCCGGGGCGCGGCTGCCCCGGCGCGTGGACGCGGTCATCGAGACCGTCGGCGCCGCCACCTGGTCCCACTCGGTGAAGTCGCTCAGGCCCGGCGGCACCCTGGTCATCTCGGGCGCCACCTCCGGCCCCAACCCGCCGGCCACCGAACTGAACCGGATCTTCTTCCTCGAACTCAAGGTCGTCGGCTCCACCATGGGCACCAAGGACGAGCTGGAGGATCTGCTCAGCTTCTGCGCGGCCACGGGCGTACGGCCGATCATCGACTCCGTGCTGCCGCTGGACCGGGCGCGGGAGGGGTTCGAGAAGATGGCGGGCGGCGACCTCTTCGGCAAGGTCGTCCTCACCGTCTGACCCGTACGGCACGGGCGCCGGGGGCGCGCGCGGCACGGGTTTCGGGGGCGCGCGGGGTTCCGGGGGCGTACGGCGCTATTCCCGCGCGCCCTCGAACTCCCCTGTACCGGTGGGCGGTTCGCCGTCCACCGCCCGCCGTTTCCCCGGCCTCTCCCCGGCCGCCCTGACTGCCCTGGCCGC
>NZ_JBPQTV010000251.1:0-9349 GCF_051386515.1 Streptomyces sp. URMC 123
GCGCTGAGGGGCGCGGGGTGCGGGGCTCGCGAGGCGCGCGGGGCGCCGAGGGGCGGCGGGCACCGAACGCGGCGGCATTGACCGGCCGTCGGGGCGGCTCGTACGGTCGCGTCACCGGGCGCGCGCCACCGCGGCCCCGGCCAGGAGGAGGTCGTGCCGTGCGCCCCACCGCCCCGCTCATCCTCGCCGCCGCCCTGGCCCTCGCCGGCACCGCCCTGACGGGGTGCGGCGGCGCCGGGTCCGACCCGGACACCGTCAAGGTCGTCTACCAGCGCAGCACCGACAACAAGCTGGTCATGGACGAGTACCTCGCCGGCGTGAAGCGGCAGTTCGAGAAGGCGAACCCCGGCAAGTCGGTGAAGCTGGTGCCGATCCGGGCCGCCCAGAACGACTACAACACCAAGATCCAGCAGATGATGCGGTCCGCGAAGACCGCGCCCGACCTCGTCTACGAGGACACCTTCCTCCTCAGCTCCGACGCCGCGAGCGGCTATCTGCGCCCGCTGGACCCGTATCTGGAGAAGTGGCCGCAGTGGCAGCGCTTCTCGAAGACGGCCAAGGAGGGGGTGAAGGCCGAGGACGGCCGGACCTACGGCGTCCCGGACGGCACCGACACCCGGGGCCTCTGGTTCAACAAGGAGATCTTCGCCAGGGCCGGGCTGCCGGCCGACTGGCAGCCGCGCACCTGGGACGAGCTGCTGGACGCGGCGCGCGCGGTGAAGCGGAAGGTGCCCGGCGTGATCCCGCTCAACGTCTACACCGGCAAGGCGCCGGGCGAGGCGGCGGTGATGCAGGGCTTCCAGATGCTGCTGTACGGTACCGGCGCCGATCCGCTGTACGACCGGGCGGCGAAGAAGTGGGTGGCGGGCGGCCGGGGCTTCCGGGACGCGCTGGAGTTCGTCCGGACCGTCTACGCCGAGAAGCTGGGCCCCGACCCCTCCGACGCGCTCGACCCCAATGTGGGCACGGTGGTGTACGGCGAGTGGCTGCCCGAGGGCCGGCTCGCCATCGCCCTGGACGGCTCCTGGCTGGGCCAGAACTGGCTGCCGACCGGCGGCCGGCCCTGGCCCCGGTGGTCCGAGGTGATGGGCCAGGCGGCGATGCCCACCCGGCACGGCGCTCCCCCCGGCAAGGTGAGCCTCTCGGGCGGCTGGACGTGGGCGCTGCCGGCCAGGTCCACCAACCCCGATCTGGCCTGGCGGTTCCTGGAGACCCTCCAGACGAAGGAGAACGCCCTCCAGTGGGACATCCGCGGGGCGCAGATCGCGGTGCGCGAGGACGTGGCCGGCGACCTGGCGTACCGCACCTCCAACCCCGGCGTCGCCTTCTTCACCGACCTCGTGCCGTACACCCACTACCGGCCGGCGCTGCCGGTCTACCCCCAGGTGTCCGCCGCCATCGGGGAGGCCATGGAGGCGGTGACCACCGGCGACTCCTCCGCGGCCGAGGCGGCTCGGGCGTACGACGAGAAGCTGCGGTCGGTCACCGAGGGCGCGGTCGTCGACCGGAGCCGGTGATGGGCCCGCCGCGCGCATCCGGCCCGGGGCGGGCACCGGCCACCGGGCGGGCGCCGACTCGCCGGCAGGCGCCGCTCGGGCGCCGCGTGGCGCGCCGGCTGCCGCTGCTGCCCGCGGTCGTCCTGCTGCTGTTCTTCCTGGGCGGGCCGATCGGCTACTGCTGCTGGATCGCCTTCACCGACATGCGGCTGACGGGCTCGTCCGGCACCGCGTTCGTGGGGCTGGAGAACTTCCGGCGGGCCCTCGCCGACGACGGCTTCCGCAACGCGGTGGTGCTGACGCTGGTGTTCACCGTCGTCTCCTCCCTCCTCGGGCAGAACACCCTGGGGCTGGCGCTGGCCGGTCTGATGCGGCGGGCCTCCAGGCCGGTCCGCACGGCCGTGGGCGCGGTCGTCATCGGTGCCTGGGTGCTGCCGGAGATCGTCGCGGGCTTTCTGCTGTACGCCTTCTTCCGCCGCGAGGGCACGCTCAACGCCGTGCTGGAGCAGCTCCATCTGCCGACGCAGAACTGGCTGTTCACGCTGCCGATCCTGGCGGTGTCCTTCGCCAACGTCTGGCGCGGCACGGCGTTCTCGATGCTGGTCTACTCCGCGGCGCTGGCGGAGATCCCGCAGGAGGTCACGGAGGCCGCGGCGGTGGACGGCGCCCGGGGCGCGCGCCGGCTGTGGCACATCACCCTGCCGATGATCCGCCGTTCCATCGGAACGAATCTGATGCTCAACACCCTGCAGACGCTCTCGGTGTTCGGCCTGATCTGGGCGATGACCCGGGGCGGCCCGGGCAACCGCAGCCAGACCCTGCCGGTTTTCATGTACGACCAGGCGTTCCTGAAGTCGCTCATCGGCTACGGCACGGCGATCGCACTGCTGCTGCTCCTGGTCGGAGCGGTGTTCTCGCTGGTGTACCTGCGTCTGCTGCGCACGGAGGTGTGAGTCCATGCGTCCTCGCGCCGGGCGGTCCCGCCCCCTCCGCCGCGCCCCGCGGAAACACGCCTCGCGCCGGCTCGCCGCCGACGGGGCGCTGCTCGTCCTCGCCGCCGGGTTCGCGCTGCCGCTGCTGTGGCTGGTGCTCGCCTCGGTCGACCGGGACGCGGATCTGCGGGTCTCCGCGCCCGAGGCGGTGACCGCCGAGCACTTCTCCGCCGTGCTGAACACCGAGATCACCTATCGGCCGATGCTCAACAGCCTCGTGCTCTGCGGCGGCGCGACGGCGGTCACCATGGTCTGCGCGGCGCTGGCCGCCTATCCCCTCTCCCGCTACCGCTCGCGCCTCAACCGCCCCTTTCTGCTGACGATCCTCTTCACCACCGGGCTGCCGCTCACGGCGATCATGGTGCCGGTGTACGGGATCTTCGTGCAGGTGCATCTCATCGACACCGTGCACGGCACCGCGCTCTTTCTCGCCGCCGCGCAACTTCCCTTCGCCATTTGGCTGATGAAGAATTTCATGGACGGGGTGCCGACGGTTCTGGAGGAGGCGGCATGGACCGACGGCGCCTCGGGAACGCAAACGCTGCTGCGGGTGGTGCTGCCCCTCATGGGCCCCGGGCTGACCGTGGTGACGATTTACACCTTCATCATGACCTGGGGCAATTTCTTCGTCCCGTTCATGCTGCTGCTCTCGCCCGACCAATTGCCGGCCTCGGTGAGCGTCTTCACCTTCTTCGGCCATTACGGGACCGTGGCGTACGGCCAGCTCGCCGCGTTCTCCCTGCTGTACTCCACCCCGGTGCTGCTGCTCTACGCGCTGATCTCCCGGCGGCTGGGCGGCGGATTCGCCCTCGGCGGCGCCGTCAAGGGCTGAATTCCCGCCCCGGCCCACGGCATCCGGCCGGCCGCCCGCGGCCCTCCGCGGCGGCACCCGACATCGGCATATGGCACCCGCATTCAGTTGTCACTCGCTGACCGCTCCGTATTTTTGTCCAATCAATGCGATTCGGTGGAAAACACGGTGGTCGTACTCGTCAGTACCTCCTTACGGTGTGCCGGTGTCCCAGCCCCTGCCTTCCTCCGAGCCCTATCGTCCGCCCTTCGACGCCCGTGCCGCCCGGCGCCTGCGCGAGGCCCTGCACATGGCGCACTCCCAGGTCGCGTACGGCATCTGGGCCGCCTACGGCCGGCCGGTGCACCCCTCGGTGGTGGCCGCCTGGGAGTCGGGTGAGCTCTCCCCCACCGAGGAGGAGCTGACGGCGCTGGCCGGGGCGCTGTGGTGTTCGCCCGCCGATCTGATGGGCGCGCCCGGCACCCTCCGCGAGCACCGGATGACCCGCCGGCTCTCCCCGGTCGACCTCGCGCTGCGGGTCGGCATGGAGCCGGAGGCGTACGAGCGGCTGGAGCGCACCGGCCAGTGGCGGGGCACCGACCGCCAGGCCGAGGCGCTGGCGGAGGTGCTGGAGCTGTCGCTGCCGGACCTGGTGCGGGTGACCGGCCGGGCGGAGCAGCTCACGGAGCTGCTCCACAGCGCGGTGACCACCCGCTGGCAGGCGTACGTCAAGCCCGTCGACAAGCTGCTGCCGCTGCCCCGGGGGCGGGTGGAGGCGGCCCTGCGCGCCCTCCACGCCGAGTACCAGGAGCGGGCGAGCACCGCCCTCGCCTGGGCGCCCGCCGGGGAACGCCGGGAGACCGGGCAGGACTTCCTGGACTCGCTGCTCGACCACTTCTGGGAGAGGGTGGGCCACTGAGCCCGGGCCCGCGCCCGGGCCCCGGCGCCGTCGCCCGTCCGCCGTCGCCGTCTTCCCGTCAGGCCGCGAAGGCGGCCCGCGCGGCGCGGCGCCAGCGGTTGGCGGGCAGCGCCGGGCGGAGCGCGGCCAGCGCCCCGCAGTACTTGGTGAAGACCGCGGGCCGTATCCCGTACGCGTGCAGCAGCCGGTCCGCCTCCGTCAGATGGCCGGTGCTCTTGGTCTCCACCAGCACCAGCCGGCCGTCGCAGCGGACGGCCCGCCGGGTGCGCAGATCGACACAGGTGAGGCCGGCGTCGCAGGTGACGCGCTCGCCCTCGGCCACGAATGTCGCCCGCAGATAGTCGGTGCTCAGGGACGGGTCGAGGGCCTCGGGCGCCTCGATGCCGTACGCGGTGCGCAGGGTGGCGGCGAGGAAGCCCCGGCTGGGCGCGTCCAGCGGGGTGCGCCCCGGGGTGAGCGGCATCCGGTGCTTGACCGTGTCGCCCCGGCGCCCCTTGAGCTTGATCTCGAACTGCCGCTCCCCGGAGTCCTGGTACACCCGCTCGCGCACCTTGAACCGCAGCCGTCTGCCCTGGCGGTGGTCGTGGAAGGAGCGCAGGCCGGGGGTGTCGTAGTAGACGGAGTGGTAGCGGAAGGAGCGGCGGCCGTCGATGGCCAGGGCCCGGAAGGGGCCGCCGGGGCGGGCGGCGTCGGTGAGCCGGCCCGCGACGGCGGTGAAGGTGTCCACGGGGACGAGATAGCTGTGGTCGAAGCGGGCGAGGAGCTCGGCCCGCGCCTGCACCTCCGCCAGGGAGATCGGCGCGGCCCGGCGGGCGGCGAGGTCGATGGCCCGTACGGCGGGGGCGGCCGCCTCGGGGGCGCGGGTCACAGCGACTCCCAGGCGGGGGCGCCCTGGGCGCGGCGGACGCCGCGCGGGACGGGCACGGTGGCCGTGGGCTCGCCGACCGCGGCGGCGGTCGCGGCGGCGGAGCGCGTGCCCGGCCGGGGCTCGCGGTAGCGGACGTCGACCACCGTCAGGTCGCGGACGTAGTCCACCTCCATGACGGTCCAGTTGAGCGGTTCGCCCAGCCGCCGGGCGAGGTCGGCCCGCAGGTCGGCGGGGTCCGCGTGGACGGTGTCGAGGGTGACCACGGAGCGGCGGCAGCGGGCGAACAGCCGGGGGTGGTCGGAGCCGTAGACGACGAGCAGCAGCAGCCCGGCGAGGGCGCCGGCCACCGGCAGGTCGAGGTCCGGCAGACCGCAGACGAGCCCGAGGACGAGGGTGGTGAAGTAGTACGCCACCTCCTCGTGCTGCACGGCGTCCGAGCGGAGTCTGATGATGGACAGCACTCCGAAGAGGCCGAAGCCGAGGGCGAGCCCGCCGCCGCCACCTATCCGGGCGAGCGCCGAGACGACCGCGAACAGGGCGACGTTGAGGGCGAGATAGGCCGGCACCAGATCGCGGCGGCGATGGCGCGGATAGTAGATCGCGAAGGTCAGCAGGGATACCGCGGCCAGGTCGACGGCCAGGTGTTCGGCGAGGCGCCCCAAGGACTCCATGTGCTTCCCCTCTCTGTCCTGTCGTTCATGAACGAAGGGAGACGTTAGGAAACTCAGGGTAAACAGAGCCACTCATTTGGGTGAACAAAGCGCAACCTTGACGCGAACTGACCGGCCATGTCCCGTTCGACGGTCTTGTGTGGCCGGATCACAACAAAAAATGCACGGACCGGCTCGAAAGCCGACCGTGCATCTTTGTCGTCCGTCGTCCGGGGAGAAGGCCCGCCCTCGTACGAAGGCCGTCCCGGAAGGCCGTCCTAGAAGACGGACTCCGCCTCGTGCATCCGGTGCTCCGGCACCCGCTTGAGCTCGGTGACGGCCTCCGCCAGCGGCACCATCTCGATCTCCGTGCCGCGCAGCGCCGTCATCATGCCGAACTCCCGGCGGTGCACCGCCTCCACCGCGTGCCAGCCGAACCGGGTGGCGAGCACCCGGTCGTACGCGGTGGGGGTGCCGCCGCGCTGCACATGGCCGAGGATGACCGGCCGGGCCTCCTTGCCCAGGCGCCGCTCCAGCTCGGTGGCGAGGCGGTTGCCGATGCCCGCGAACCGCTCGTGGCCGTACTGGTCGATCTCGCCCTTCTCGTAGGGCATCGAGCCCTCCGCCGGGTGCGCGCCCTCGGCCACGCAGATGACGGCGAACTTCTTGCCGCGGGCGAAGCGCTCCTCGACCATCGCGCACAGGTCGTCGACCTCGAAGGGGCGCTCGGGCAGGCAGATGCCGTGCGCGCCGCCGGCCATGCCGGACTCCAGCGCGATCCAGCCCGCGTGCCGGCCCATGACCTCGACGACCATCACCCGCTGGTGCGACTCGGCGGTGGTCTTCAGCCGGTCGATGGCCTCGGTGGCCACGCCCACGGCCGTGTCGAAGCCGAAGGTGCGGTCGGTGGAGGAGATGTCGTTGTCGATCGTCTTGGGCACCCCGACGACCGGCATGCCGGCGTCCGAGAGCATCCGCGCCGCGGTGAGGGTGCCCTCGCCGCCGATCGGGATGAGCGCGTCGAGACCCAGTTCGCGGCAGAGCTCCTCGGCGTTGTCCGTGGCCTCGCTGAGCCGGGCGCGCTCCAGCCGGGCCGAGCCGAGGATGGTGCCGCCGCGGGCCAGGATGCCGCTCACCGCGTCCAGGTCGAGCTTGCGGTACCGCCGGTCGAGCAGCCCCTTGAAGCCGTCCTCGAAGCCGATGACCTCGTCGCCGTGGCCGGCCACGGCGCGGTGCACGACCGACCGGATCACGGCGTTCAGGCCGGGGCAGTCGCCGCCTGCGGTGAGAACTCCGATGCGCATCGTGCTGTGTCTCCTGCTCCCTAGTCGTACGCGTGAGCCAGTCCGATTGTTCCACGGCGGACGCGGTACCCGCGCTCCCGGAGGTACGCACGCCATCAACCGTCCGGACGAGCGCCCTAACCATCCAGACAGGTATTGTCAAGAGGGCAAGCCCACCCTATCGGGGATTTTTGACCTTGCGATCGAGGACCAGTGAGGATCGGAGAGCACGCGTGACGCGCAGCGTTTACGTGACCGGGATCGGCCGCGGCGACGGCCGGCAGGTAGTGGAGCTGGGGGTCATGGAGCTCCTGACCCGCCATGTGGACCGGGTGGGGGTGTTCCGGCCCCTGATGCACGACGACGGCCCCGACCGGCTGTTCGACCTGCTGCGCTCCCGCTACCGGCTGAGCCAGACGCCCGACTCCGTGCACGGCATGACCTACGGCGAGGCCGCGGCCCTCCAGGCCGAGCGGGGCACCGACGAGCTGGTCTCCCGCCTGGTGGACCGCTTCCACCAGGTCGCCCGCGACTACGAGTTCGTCCTCGTCCTGGGCACCGACTTCGCGGACACCACCCTCCCCGCCGAGATCAACCTCAACGCCCGGCTGGCGAACGAGTTCGGCGCCTCGCTGATCCCGGTGGTGGGCGGCCAGGACCAGCCCGCCGAGTCCGTGCGCGCCGAGGTCCGCAACGCCTACGCCGCCTACGCCGCGCTGGGCTGCGACATCGTCGCCATGGTGGTCAACCGGGTGGCCCCCGAGGACCGCGAGGCCATAGCCGAGCGGCTCGCCGCCCGGCTGCCGGTGCCCTGCTACGCGCTGCCCGAGGACGCCTCGCTGTCGGCCCCGACCGTGCAGCAGATCGTCCAGACGCTCGACGCCGAGGTGCTGCTCGGCGACGCCTCGGGGCTGGCCCGGGACGCCCGCGACTTCGTCTTCGGCGGCGCCATGCTGCCGACCTTCCTCGGCGCCCTGACCGAGGGCTGTCTGGTGGTGACCCCCGGCGACCGGGCCGATTTGATCATCGGCGCCCTCGCCGCGCACGCCGCCGGCGCCCCGCCCATCGCCGGGGTGCTGCTCACCCTGGACGAGCGGCCCGGCCCGGACATCCTGGCGCTGGCCGCCCGGCTGGCCCCCGGCACCCCGGTGCTCTCCGTGCCCAGCCAGTCCTTCCCCACCGCCGAGGTGCTCTCCGGGCTGGAGGGCAAGCTCACCGCCGCCTCGCCGCGCAAGGCCGAGACCGCGCTCGGGCTCTTCGACCGCCACGTGGACACCGCCGCGCTCACCGACCGGATCTCGCTGGCCCGCTCCGGCCGGGTCACCCCGATGATGTTCGAGCACGAGCTCATCGAGCGGTCCCGGTCCAACCGCCGCCGCGTGGTGCTGCCCGAGGGCACCGAGGAGCGGGTGTTGCGCGCCGCCGATGTGCTGCTGCGCCGCGACGTCTGCGACCTGACCCTGCTGGGCGAGGAGGACGCGGTCCGCAAGCGCGCCGCCGAGCTGGGCATCGACCTGGCCGGCGCGCAGGTGATCGACCCGCACACGTCCGAGTTGCGCGAGCGCTTCGCCGAGCTGTACGCCCGGCTCCGCGCGCACAAGGGCGTGGGCTACGAGCTGGCCTACGACGTGGTGGCCGACGTCTCCTACTTCGGCACCCTGATGGTCCAGGAGGGGCTGGCCGACGGCATGGTCTCCGGCGCGGTGCACTCCACCGCGGCCACCATCCGCCCGGCCTTCGAGATCATCAAGACCGCGCCCGGCGCCCAGATCGTCTCCTCGGTCTTCTTCATGTGCCTGGCCGACCGGGTGCTGGTCTACGGCGACTGCGCCGTGAACCCCGACCCGAACGCCGAGCAGCTGGCCGACATCGCCATCCAGTCCGCGGCCACCGCGGCGCAGTTCGGCGTGGAGCCGCGGATCGCGATGCTGTCGTACTCCACCGGCACCTCCGGCTCCGGCGCGGACGTCGACAAGGTGCGCAAGGCCACCGAGCTGGTCCGCGAGCGCCGCCCCGACCTGCTGGTCGAGGGCCCGATCCAGTACGACGCCGCGGTGGACGCCAAGGTGGCGGCGACCAAGCTGCCCGGGTCCGAGGTGGCCGGCAAGGCGACCGTGCTGGTCTTCCCGGACCTGAACACGGGCAACAACACCTACAAGGCGGTGCAGCGCTCGGCGGGCGCGGTGGCCGTCGGCCCGGTGCTCCAGGGTCTGCGCAAGCCGGTCAACGACCTGTCGCGCGGCGCGCTGGTGCAGGACATCGTCAACACCGTCGCGATCACCGCCATCCAGGCCCAGGGCGAGCAGCCCCCCGCCCCGTAAGGCCCCGGGCCCGGCCCGGGGCTGGGACCG
>NZ_JBPQTV010000252.1:0-9324 GCF_051386515.1 Streptomyces sp. URMC 123
ATTCGTACGGGTGCGCGGCGCCCCACCGCGACGGCGAGCGGGCCCCCCGCACCCGTACGAATCCTGCCCAGCCGTGCGCACAGCAGTGCGACAGCGAGGGCCAGCACGGCCAGTACGAGGCTCGTCGCGTCGAAGACGTCGGCGAAGTCGGAGGCGGTGACGTGGTCGCCGGGCGAGTCCGGGTTCGTCCCGAGCAGGGCTCGGTAGAGCGCGCCGATCGCGGCGACGCCCAGGGCCATGCCCGCCTGGGTGACCGTGTTCAGCACACCGGAGCCCGCCCCCGCGTCGTCCGGGTGCACACGCGCCAGCACCGTGTCGACCAGCGGTGCCACGACGAGCCCCTGTCCGAAGCCGGAGACGCCCATGACGGCGGCCAGCAGTACGGCTTGGCGCGTCGCCCCCGTATGGGTCACCGCCGGCACGGCGCAGAGGCCGGCGGCCATGAGGAGCGCGCCGACGACCGAGACCCGGATGCCGAAGCGGGCGGCCGGCTTCCGGCAGACGGCGGAGGCCAGGATGAACCCCACGCCGAGCGGAACGAACACCAGGCCGGCGTCCATCGGGAACAGTCGGATGCCCGACTGCAGGTGATACGTGAGCACGAGGAAGAGGCCCGCGTTGCCCGCGAAGAACGTCAGTACGGTGGCCATGCTGAGGGGGAAGCCGCGGGCCCCGAGCAGCCTGCCGGGCAGCAGCGGGGCGCTGCCCCGGGCCTCCAGCCGGCGCTCCCAGCGCAGGAACGCCACGGCCGTCCCGGCGGCCAGCACGAAGCACGGGTACGTCCACCAGGGCCAGCCCTTCTCGGGGCCGATGGTGAGCGGGACCAGCACGAGCGGCAGGAGCAGCGCGGTGAACACCACGCCGACGGTGTCCAGCCGCGGGCTGTCGGCACTGCGGCTCTCGCTCAGCGCCGGTGCGGCCGCGCACAGGATCACGACTCCGATCGGCACATTGATCAGGAAGATCATGCGCCAGCCCAGCCCCGCGACGTCCAGGTCGAGGAGGAGCCCGCCGCCGACCAGCCCGGCGATGACGCCTGCGCCGATGGCGGCCCCGTAGGCGCCCACCGCGCGGGCGCGGTCCCGGCCGTGGACGAAGACGGCGCGGATGAGCGACAGGATCTGCGGGGTCATCAGCGCCGCCGCGAGCCCCTGGAGGACGCGGGCCGCGATCAGCGTGTTCGCCGACGGGGCCAGGGCGCACAGGAGGGAGGTCGCCGTGAACGAGGCGACGCCGTACTGGAACACCTTCTTGCGCCCGGCGCGGTCGCCCAGCCGGCCGCCGGTCACCAGGCCCGCGGCGTACGCGATGACGTACCCGCCGATCACGAACTGGAGCTGCCCGAAACCGGCACGCAGATCGGACTGGATCTCCGGCGCCGCCACGTTCACGATGAACATGTCGATCTGGCTCATGAACATCGCGAGCAGCACCACGGCGAGTCCCGCCCAGTCCCGGGCGGCGGGCCCGGCTCGACCGAGGTCCGGGACCGTGCCCACCGGACTCGCTGACGTCTGTTCTTTCCCTAGCTCTTTCCCTGCTGATGCGCTCATGGCCACCACTGAATGTCGAAGCTCTACGGGACCTGCGCCCGGTGCCGGGCGGTCGGCGTACGATACGGAGTCTCGAAGCCCTACGTTTAGCGCTTAATTTAGAGCTGAATGTAGCACGTGAGGGGAGCCCCATGCAGACGCCACAGAAAGAGCCCGGTCAGGGTGCCGCTCAGGACGACGCCGTCGACGCGATCGCCGACGCCTGGCGCCGGGAGCGGCCGCAGACCCCGGTGACCTCCATCGGCGTGGTCACCCGGATCTGGCAGCTCGCCAAGCACTTCGGCGACGACCGGCGCCGGGTGCTGGCCGAGGCCGGCCTCGACCCGGCCACCCTCGACCTCCTCAGCGTGCTGCGCCGCAGCGGCCCCCCGTACACCCTGAGCACGCGGGAGCTCGCCGAGCAGTCCCTGGTGACCGCCGGCGCGATCTCCCAGCGCGTGGCCCGTGCCGAGCGGGACGAGCTGGTCACCCGCCGCCCCGCGCCCGGGCGTTCGCGGGCCGTCCTGGTGGCGCTCACCCCCGCCGGCCACGACCTGGTGGAACGCGTCGTCGACCAGGTGCTGTCCCGGGAGGTCGAGCTGCTCGACGGGCTGACCGCCGAGCAGCGGGACATCCTGACCGAGCTGCTGCGGACGCTGCTGGGCGATGTGCAGGAGAAGCTGAACGTCCGCGGGGTCTCCCACGTGGGTCACGCCTGACGGCGGCCGGGTTTTGCGGCCCCGCTACCCGCCGCGTGGCGCGGCCGTCGGATCGGCGGTGGGCGCGGCGTGGCGTTCGCGGCGGCCCAGCAGGACCGCCGCCACCCCCGTGCCGACGACCGCCGTGGCCGCGCAGACCCAGAACGAGACGGCCATCGCGTCCGTGAACCCGTTGAAGGCCGTCTCGCGCAGCGCGTCGCCCGCCCGGGGGCCCAGCTTCTCGGCCACCGCGGCCGCTCCGGCCACCGAGTCGGAGACCGCCTGGCCAGCCGGGCCGCCCAGCCGGGCCGCCGCCGGTCCCACCCGGTCGTCGTAGACGGAGGCGACCAGGCTGCCCAGCAGGGCGACCCCCAGGGCCGCCGCGACCTGGCGGATGGCCATCGTGAGCGCGATGCCGGTCCCGGTGCGGGTCGTGGGGAGCTCGCCGACGATGACGTCCATGGCGGTCGGCAGGGACAGCCCGAGGCCCAGGCCCATGACGGCCATGGCCACGGCGATCGGCCCGTAGCCCTCGGTGGTCGCGGTCCAGGCCCCGGCCACCAGCCCGGCGGCGAGCAGCACCGCGCCGGCCGTGATCGCCGTCCGCGGACCGAGGCGCTTGGCCACGACGTCGCCGATCCCGGCGCTGAGCATGAAGGTCACGATCATCGGCAGCAGACGCAGCCCGGTTCCGAAGGTGCCGTTGCCCAGGACGACTTGGAGGTACTGCGGCACGATGAACAGCACGCCGAACATCGTGAAGGAGACCACGGTCGCCACACAGGTGGCGCCCGTGAAGCGCCGGTTGCGGAACAGGGAGAGGTCGATGAGCGGCTGGGCGGCGCGGTTCTCCCACAGGACGAAGGCCACCAGCAGGGCGACCCCGCCGAGGAGCGCGCCGAGGATGAGCGGGTCGCTCCAGCCCTCGATGGGGCCCTCGATGATCCCGAACACCAGCATGGTGAGACTCACCGTGATGAGCAGCGCGCCGGGGTAGTCGACCCGGGGCTTCGCGGGGTCCTTGGTCTCCGGGACCAGCGCGCCGCCCGCGAGCAGGGCGATCAGGATGAAGGGGACGTTGATCAGGAAGACCGACCCCCACCAGTAGTGCTCCAGGAGGTAGCCGCCGACCAGCGGCCCCAGGGGCAGGCCCAGCATCATGCCGACCGACCAGACGGCGATGGCGCGCGAGCGCTCCCGCTCGGTGAACATCACCGGGACCAGGGAGAGGCTCAGGGGCGTGACGACCGCCGCCCCGAGCCCCATCAGGGCCCGGGCCAGGATGAGGGAGTCCGCGCTCGGCGCCCAGGCGCACCACACCGAGGCCACGCCGAAGACGACGAGGCCGGCGATCAGCACCCGCTTGCGCCCGAAGCGGTCCCCGAACGCCCCGGCCGGCAGCAGCAGTCCGGCGAAGACCAGGATGTAGGAGTCGGTGATCCACTGCAGATCGCGGTTGTCGGCGTTCAGATCCGTGGCGAGCGTCGACAGCGCGATGTTGAGGATCGTGGTGTCCAGCCCGATGATGAGCAGGCTCAGGGACAGCACCCCAAGTGCCCACCAGCGGTGCGGATATCGCTCGGGCTCGGAGTCTGCGTTCATAGGACGGCGCCTTTCCCTGTCGCCTGCGAGCGGGCCGGGCTCATTGTGATACTCACTCCCGAAGGGCGGTAGCCGTCAGTTCCGTTCTTCCCGCGGCGGGCCTGCGGATTCGAGGACGAGGGGGGCCAGGGACGCGCGGTCGAGTTTGCCGGAAAGGGTGAGCGGCAACGCCGGCAGATTGACGTAGACCGAGGGCAGCATGTGCCGGGGCAGCACCGTGCCGAGCGCCGTCCGCAGGTCCCCGGGGTCGACCGGGCCGTCCGTCGGCACACAGCAGGCGGCCAGCAGCGGCTCGCCGCTCGGCGCCTCGGTGAGGACGACCGCGCACTCGCGGATCTGCGGCAGCCGGTGCAGGGCGGCCTCGATCTCGCCGAGCTCGATGCGGAAGCCCCGCAGTTTGACCTGTTCGTCGCGGCGGCCGAGGAACTCCAGCTCGCCCTCGTCGTCCGCCACCGCGTAGTCGCCGGTCCGGTACCAGACCTGCGCGAAGTCGTCGAAGGGGAGGCGGACGAACCGCTCGGCGGTCAGTTCCGGGCGGCCGAGATAGCCGTGGGCGACCCCCGCGCCCGCGACATGGATCTCACCGGGCACGCCGGGCGGGACCGGAGCGGACTCCTCCAGCAGCGCGATGGTCAGATGGGGCAGGGCGCGCCCGATGGGGGTGCCCATCAGGTGCCGGTCGAGGGTCTCGGGCCCGATCACCGTGTCCGTGGCGTGCACCGTGATCTCCGTGATGCCGTACATGTTGTGCAGTTCGGCCCGCGGGGCGAGCCCGAGGTCGTACCAGCGTTGGATCACGGGCGCGCCGACCGCCTCGCCGCCGAACACCACGTACCGCAGGGCGGGCAGGGGGACGGGGCGGTCCTCCAGTCCGCGCACCAGATGGGCGAAGACGGAGGGCACTTGACTCAGGACGGTGACCCGCCGGGTGGCCAGCAGATCGGCCAGGGCCGCGGGGTCCGTGGCGACCTCCTCGGGGACGACGACGATCCGTCCCCCGGTGCTCAGGGCTCCCCAGATCTCCCACACGCTGAAGTCGAAGCTGGGCGAGTGGAAGAAGGACCAGACGTCGTCCGGCCCGAATGCGTAGCCCGGACAGTTCCCCAGCAGGGCGCGCAGCTGTGCGTGCCGGATCACGACGCCCTTCGGCGCGCCGGTGGAGCCGGAGGTGTGGATCACGTACGCCGTGTCGGGCGGCACCGGCGGGGCGGTGTCCGGGTGGCGCCCCGTGGGCACCACGGAGAGCCCGCGGCCCACGGAGCCGCCCACGGAACCGCCTACGGAGCCGCCCACGGGGAGTCCGCCGACCGCCGGGTCCTCGGTGACCACGTGTCCCACGCCGGTGTCGTCGACGAGGTACTCCTGACGGGCCGTCGGGTAGCGCGGGTCGATGGGGACGTAGCCGCAGCCGTGCCGCCAGATGCCCAGCATGCCCGCGATCACTCCCGCCCCGCGGCCCGCGCGCAGACCGACCAGACCGCCGGGCGGCACACCGGCCCCCTCCAGGGAGCGGGCGACGTCCGCGGCGGCCGCGGCCAGTTCCCGGTACGTCACGACCCGGCCGCGGTCCTCCACCGCCACGGCGTCCGGCGCCTTCGCCGCGACGCGCGCGAACATCCGCTCCATCCGCTCCATCCGCTCCTCGGCCTCCCCCGACCTCGCGGCGGCGCCTCGCGGCCGCCTCACAGCGGCATGTTCCCGTGCCACTTGGCGGACACCGGGCGGCGCTTCGTCCGCAGCACCCGCAGTCGCCGGACGATCTCGTCGCGGGTCGACGACGGCGTGATCACCGCGTCCACATAGCCGCGGTCCGCCGCGAGATAGGGGTTGCACAGGGTCTCCTCGTACGTGACCACGAGCTGCTTCTTGAAGGTGGCCGGGTCGTCGGCCTCCGCGATCTGCTTGCGATGCAGCACCTCGGCGGCGGCCTGCGCCCCCATCACGGCGATCTGCGCCGTGGGCCAGGCGAGGTTCACATCGATGCCCAGGTGTTTGGAGCCCATGACGGCGTAGCCGCCGCCGAACGCCTTGCGCACCACGATGGTGATCATGGGCACGCCGGCCTCGGCGTACGCGTAACCGAGCTTGGCGCCGCGCCGGATGATGCCACCGTGCTCCTGCTCGGCCCCGGGGATGAAGCCGGGCACGTCCACGAACGTCAGCACCGGGATGCCGAAGGCATCGCAGAAGCGGATGAACCGGGCGGCCTTCTCCGAGGCGGCGATGTCGAGGGCGCCACCCGCGTGCAGCGGCTGATTGGCGACGACCCCCACCGAGCGCCCCTCCACCCGGCCGAAGGCACAGAGCACGTTGCGGGCGAACAGCGCGGCGACCTCCAGGAGTTCGCCGTCGTCCACCACCCGCTGGACGATGGCGCGCATGTCGTACGGCCGGTTGTCGGCGTCGGGGACGGCCGTGTCCAGCCAGGTGTCGGGCTCCTCCGGGGTGGCGCGCGAGGGGGCGTAGACGGGCGCGTCCGCCTCGTTGTTGGACGGCAGATGACCGAGGAGGACCCGGACGTAGTCGAGCGCGTCCTCCTCGTCCGTGGCGAGGTAGTGGGCGTTGCCCGTGACCTCGTTGTGCGTACGGGCGCCGCCGAGGGTCTCCGGGTCGGCCTCCTCGCCGGTCACCGCCTTGATCACCTCCGGCCCGGTGACGAACATGTGGGAGAGCCTGTCCACCATGATCACGAAGTCGGTGGCGGCCGGGGAGTAGGCGGCGCCCCCGGCGCAGGGCCCCAGTTGGACGGAGATCTGCGGGACGACACCGGAGAGCGCGACATTGCGGCGGAAGATCTCGGCGTACTGGGCCAGCGAGGCCACGCCCTCCTGGATGCGGGCCCCGCCCGAGTCGTTGAGTCCGATCAGCGGGCAGCCGATCGACGCGGCGAGGTCCATCAGTTTGACGATCTTCTCGCCGTACACCTCGCCGAGCGTGCCGCCGAAGACGGTGAAGTCCTGGGCGAACACGCACACCGTCCGGCCGTCGACCGTGCCGTGGCCGGTCACCACGCCGTCGCCGTACGGGCGGGAGCGCTCCATGCCGAACTCGTGGCAGCGGTGCCGGGCCAGCTGTCCGAGCTCGACGAAGGAGCCCGGGTCGAGCAGCAGGTCGATCCGCTCCCGCGCCGTCAGCTTGCCCCGGGCGTGCTGCCTGGCCACCGCCGCGGCCGAGCCGGCCGACAGCGCCTCCGCGCGTCGGCGGGCGAGGTCGGCGCACTTCCCCACCGTGCCGGTGGACTCCCCCGGCACCACGGCCGGCCCCCGCTCAGCCCGCCGTGTCATGCGACGCCCCGCGGATCTCGTCGACGAGGGCCCCCACGACGGCGGGCGCGTGCTGGAGCAGGTAGAAGTGGTCCCCCTGGTACTGCCGGACCCGCACCGGCCGCGTCGACTCCGTCCGCCATCCGCGCAGTCCCTCCATCGTGGTCATCGGGTCCCGGGTGCCGCCGAAGACGGTCAGCGGGATGTCGAGCGGCTCGCCGGGCCGGTACCGGTAGCGCTCGCAGACGCCGAAGTCGGCGCGGAGCGACGGCAGCAGCACATTGATCAGTTCGGGCTCGGCGAGCACCTCGTCCGGCATGCCGCCCAGCGTGGCGACCGCCGCGAGGAACCGGTCGTCCGGCAGTCCGCTGATCGGGGCGTACGAGGGCACACCGCTCGGCGCGGGCCACCCGGAGACGCCCAGCAGCACCGGGGCCGGGGCGCCCCGGCGGCGCAGTTCCCGGGTGAGTTCAAAGGCCAGCAGCGCTCCCATGCTGTGGCCGAAGAAGGCGTACGGGCGCTCCGGCGGCCGCTCGGCCATCGCGTCGGCCAGGGCGTCGACGATCTCGCGATGGCCGGTCATCGCCGGCTCGCGCATGCGGTCCTGCCGGCCCGGCAGCTGCACCGCGCGCAGGGCGACGGAGCGCGGCAGCAGCGGCAGCCACGGCCGGAACGCGGGGGCGCTGGCGCCGGCGAACGGGAAGCAGATCAGGGTCAGCGACGCCTCCGGGCGGTCGTCGAACGAGACGAACCAGGGCGGCCGGCGCCCCGGGCGCGGCGGCCGGGCGAGGGGCTCCGCCGGGCGGGTTCGGATCATCGGGGGCCTCCGGTGGCGCGCCCCTCCAGCAGGGGGCGCAGATGGCGGGCGAGGACTTCGACGTTGGGCGGGTTGAGCAGCGTCAGGTGGTCGCCGGGGACGTCCACGATCTCCAGCCGCGGGGCCACGGCGTCCCACCCCAGGGCGCGGTCGGGGCGGTAGAACTCGGGGTCGTTGATGCCCTCGGGCATGGGTTCCCGCCCGAGGAACAGGTGCAGCGGGCCGTCCCAGGGCGCGGGCCGGTAGCCCCGCATCATGGCGCGGGCGGTGCGGACCGCTTCCACGGTGGCGCGGAACAGGTCGACGCCGATGTCCCCGTCGAGCACCTCCGCGACCCGCTGGTGGAGGAGGTCGAGCTGGCCCTGCTCGTCGAGCGGGAGCAACTCCTGTTCGGAGAGCCGCACCGAGCGGTGGAAGATCAGCTCGAAGACGCGTGCGTAGTGGTGGGTGCGGTAGGCGAGGAGTTCGCGCGGGCCGCCCCGGTCCGGCGGCGTGCCCGGCAGCGAGGACTCGAACAGGGTCAGCACGTCGACCTCCTCCCCGGCGGCGACGAGCTGCTGGGCCATCTCGAAGGCGACGAGACCGCCGAACGACAGGCCGCCGAGCCGGTACGGGCCATGCGGGAACGCCTGGCGGACGGCGGTCACGTAGTGCGCCGCCAGGTCCTCCAGTCGTTCGAACTGCCCGATGTCGGAGTGTTCGAGCATGTGGAAGGGCTGCTGGGGGCCGAGCTCGTCGGCCAGGAACTGGTAGACGAGCGTGTTCATGCCGGTCTGGTGGACGGCGAGGAACGGCGGTCGGCCGCCCCCCTCGCGCAGGGCGACCAGCGAGGAGCGGGCGCCGCGGCCGGTCCCCGGCCGCAGCACGTCGGCGAGTTCGGCGACCGTCGGACGGCCGAACAGCACCGCCAGGTCGATGTCCTGGTCGAATCGGCGCTGGAGCCGGGAGATCACCCGCATCGCCAGCAGGGAGTGCCCGCCCAGGGCGAAGAAGTTGTCGGTGACGCCGACGGGGCGCACGCCCAGCACGTCCTCCCACACCCGGCAGATCCGCAGCTCGGTGCCGTCCCGGGGGGCGACGAACGCGCCGGCCGTGTCCCTGGCGGGGCGGTCGGGGGCGGGCAGCGCGGTGGCGTCGGGGCGCCCGTGCCGGGTCAGCGGCAGGCTGTCGGTCAGGACGATCTCGTCGGGGACGAGGTGCGGCGGCAGGGGGCCCGCTTCGAGCGCGGCGCGCAGCCGTGGGAGCAGCAGGCCCTCCCGGCGGCGCGCCAGGGGGTCGTTGGCGCACTCCGGCCAAGGGCGCGGCGCGGGGCGCAGGGAGTCGGCGTAGGCCCACCACGGGGCCTGTACGGCCGCGTTCTTCGGCTCGCTCTCCGGGGCGGGCCCGGCGGTGGGTACGGGGGCGGGTTCGGT
>NZ_JBPQTV010000253.1:0-9318 GCF_051386515.1 Streptomyces sp. URMC 123
TCGCGGAGGTGAGGGGGGCGGGGAAGGGCGGTGGCGCCCGAGCCGCCGCCCACGTCCTGCCCGAGCCGGTTCGGTGCCCGTCCCCCGCCCGGCCGCCGGCGCGTTCGCGGCAGGGGGCCCGGCCGAACCCGTGGCCGACGGCGCCGCGGCCGTCACCTCGTACGGCGCCGGGGCGCGGCGCCAGGTGGCGGCCACGACGGGACGGGCCGTGCGGGGGGCCGGCGGCGCCGAGAAGCCCTCGCCCGCGCCGGTGCCGACCGTCAGGGGCCGGTCCGCGAGCAGGGGCCTCGACCGCTGGACGGCGGGCATCGCGCGGGTGGTGCCGAGGGCGGGCGTCGACGTGGAGCTCCGGAGCTTCTCCGCCGTGGGCGCGGTCCGTCGCTGGGCCAGGGGCCCGACCGGGCCGGCGGACGCCTCGGCCGGCCGTGAAGCGGACTGCCGCGGGGCCGCGGGCGCCGGCCCCGCTCCGGGGACCGCCCCGCCGGAACCGGCCCGCTGGCGAACAGCGGTCCCGCTCGCTGCCTCCGCCCCCGCCGACGGGCCGACCGCTTTCCGGGACTTCGCCGCGCGCTGGACGATCGGTGGCCCCGCCGATGGCCCCGCCATGGGCGACGGCGAAGCCGTCGGGTGCGCCGCCGAGCGCACGGGCATCGCCGGCGCGGCACCACTGCCGTGCGCCTCCGCCCCCGCCGACGAGCCGGCCGCCTCGCGGGGCTCCGCGGCGCGCTGGACGACCGGTGGCCCGGCCGCTGATCCCGCCGTGGGCGACGGCGAAGCCGCCGAGCGCACGGGCATCGCCGGCGCGTCACTACTGCCGGCCGTGGCCCCTCCGGCCGTGGTCCTGTCCCCCGTACGGGTGGGCATCGAGGGCCCGGAGGCCGGAGCCGGGGCGGTGGGCGGTACGGGTGGTGGCGCGCCGGTGCGCCCCTCCGCCTGGTCCGCGCTCCGGTGCGCCGACCCCGTACGCCCCCGGTCCCGTTCGCCGCCACCCAGGAGCGGCGCGGCCGGCGTCGTGGCGGTGGGCGGCAGCGCGGGCAGCGGCGCGCCGATTCCCGCGCGACTGCCGGGCCTCGACGCGGGAGCGCCCTGCCGGGCCGGGTCCTTCGCTTCCCGAGGCGGCAGCGACCGGGGCGCGCTCGGCCGCTCGGAGGGCGCGGGGGACGGCGTGCCGGAAGGCGGGGTGCCCGCCGGCTCCGGCGACCCCACCGGGTCGGAGCCCATCCGGCGTTGCAGGACGGGCATCGCGTCGGTCCCCGTCACCATGGGGGCGCCGGACCGCGCCGACGCGTCGCTGGGGGCCGTGTCCTGAGCCGACCGCACGACGGCACTGCTGGGCAGCTCGCGCAGGGGCTCACCCAGCGCGGGCCGCACCGTCCCGTGCGACGCGGGGCCGGTGCCGGGCCGGGTGCGCTCCGGTGCCGCCGGACGGGCCGCGGACCCGGGCGGCTCGGCCGCCCGAGCGGCCGGGGAGGGCCCTGCCGGGCCCTCCCGACCCGCCGAACTCGCGGGGCGCTCCGTGCCGGTCGCGGCCGGGTCCGCCGCCGTACCGGGGGCTCCCCCGACGGCCCCCGGGGGCGTGGCGGCCGGCGGCGGAATCGCCCTGACCCGGCGCGCCGGCACCGCCGGGCGCCGGGCCACGATCAGCGAGGGGCCGGCCGGGCGCGGACGGACGGCGGCGGGGCGCACCCGCCGCTGGACGGCCTCCGAGGGCGCGGCGGACCGCTCGCCGGAGCCCGAGGTCGCGGCGGACCGCTCACCGGACCCCGGGGACGCGACGCGCCGCGCGGGTTCCCGTCCCGGCCGTGTTCCCGGCGCGCCGGAGCCCTCCCCGGCGCCCCGGACCGGCCGTGCCGAGGACGCCGAGGACGCCGACGAGGGCGCCGAGGAGACCGAAGCCGCCGGAGGGCCGAGCGGGCCGGGGGCAGCCGATGAGCCCGGCTCCCCCGGCGGCTTCGGGAGCGGCCCGGTCCCGGACGCGGCCCCGGACCGGCCCGGCCGCTGGGCCGGTCCGGTGGTCGACCGCTGTACGGGGCCGGTGCCGCCGCCGGTGTGCCCCGCCCCCGCCGTCGGCGAGGCCGCCCCGAACCGGGGTTCGGTCTCCGCCTCCGACTCCGGCGCGGGCCGTACGACGGGCAGGAGCAGGGGGCCGGCCGTCGTGGCCGGGCGCGGCGCGGACGGCCGGGAGACCACCCCGTGGATCAGCCCGGCGGGCGCGGACGGCAGTACGGCGTGGCCGAGTTCCGTTCGGAACGCGGGGTTCTGCCAGGCGGCCAGCCCCGATCGGAACCGCAGCCCGTCGCTCACGCCGATCGCCGACCGGGCGACGGTCAGGGCCGGCGGCGCGACCCGCCGCCAGCCGCCGTCCCAGTCGCCGCGTGCCGGGCCGGCGGCCGCCCCCGACGCCCCGGACTCAGCGGTCGCGACCGGAGCGCCTCCGCCCACCGCCGTACCCTCCGGGACACGCGAGACACGTGAAGCACGCGGGACACGTGAAGCCCGCCCCTCGGCGCCCCGGGAGCCCTCCCGCCGGAATCGGTTCCAGAACCCCACGCGATCACCCGCCCTCGTTGACGCGGGTGTTGATCCGCGCGATCTCCCGCACCCACTGCTGTCGCTCGCCGTGGGTCAGGTCGAGAATGTCCTCGCGCCGCCAGTGGAAGTGGTAGGCGATGTACGCGACTTCCTCCCGCAGCCGGGGGAGCGCGTACGTCACGATTCCCCCAGGCGCCCACCGGAGAGGTCCACCTCGAACGAGCCGTGGCACAGCGGGCAGGTCACCGCGGCGTGCGTGTGCCCCTCGCTGTTGATCCGCCGGTAGAAGTCCTGGAGGAACGCGACGTCCGTGGCGTACATCCGCTCGACCACCCCGGCGTGCACGTCGGTGACCGTGCCGAGCCTGGTGATCACCTGGCTGAGCAGCACCACACTGAGATAGGCCGGGTTCTCCTTCACCCGCAGGTCGATCTGCGGCCGCAGTTCGTCCCGCGCGGTCGCGAGCCGCATCGAGCCCGTTCGGTGCACCGTGCCGTTGTCGTCGACGTAACCGCGCGGCAGTTCGAACGGGAACTCGGTGCGCGGCTCCCGCTGGTCCCGCCCTTCCCCCGCCGGGGGCGGCGGGGCCTGCTCGCCCCGTTCCGCGGGCGCGGTGTTCTCCAGGAGTTCCTCCAGGCCACCCGCCGTGACCGTTCTGCGCCTCATTCGACCACGATCTCCTCGAAGGTGATGGTCACCGTCTCGGTCGCGGCGCTGGACTCGCCGGCCTTCAGGGAGGGGCCCTCCCACTTGCTCGCCCAGCCCTGCATCAGCTGGATGCGGCGAACGGTCTCCCCCGTCGAGTCCTTGATCTCGATGGTGAGGTTCTGTCGGGCGGTGTCGACGGCGCCGTTGTTCAGCGTTTCCTTGATCCAGTCGGTGAACTCGCTGCTCTTGTCCAGGCCGCGGGTGATCGTCACCTCGCCGGCCTGCCGGGCGCCGGGCTGCTTGCGGATGATCTGTTTGCCCTCGGCGGTCACCTGGCGGACCTCGACGACCTCCTCCTCGACGGTCATGCCGCTGACCTCCTGGATGGACTCGACGAGATAGCCGCCCAGCTGCACGCCGAAGACGTGGGTGGAAAGAGCGTCGCCCTCTGCCATGACTGCCTGTCACCTTTTCCGGGTCCGGACCCGCGGGCCGTTGCCGCCCGCCGGGTCGTCCTTGATGCGGTTCGTTGGTGCGCGGCGCGCGCCGCGGGGCCGCCGTGGATCGCGCGCCGCGCGCGGGTCACTCGTCGACGACGCTCGTGCTGTCGGAGAACTGGGCCAGCCGGAACACCACGAACTCGGCCGGCTTCACCGGGGCCACCCCGATCTCGCACACGACCCGGCCGAGGTCGATCGACTCCTGCGGGTTGTTGTCCCGGTCGCACTTGACGTAGAAGGCCTCCTCCGCCGTGCGGCCGAAGAGCGCTCCCCGGCGCCACTCGTCGGTGAGGAACGCGGTGACATTGCGCCGGATGCTCGACCACAGCCGGTCGTCGTTCGGCTCGAACACCACCCACTGGGTGCCCAGCAGGATGGACTCCTCCAGGTAGTTGAAGAGCCGGCGCACATTGAGGTAGCGCCAGGCCGGGTCCGACGAGAGGGTGCGCGCCCCCCAGATGCGGATGCCGCGGCCGGGGAAGGCCCGTACGCAGTTGACCCCGATGGGGTTGAGGAGGTCCTGCTCCCCCTTGCTGAGGCGGAGCTCCAGGTCCACGGCGCCGCGGACGACCTCGTTGGCGGGGGCCTTGTGCACGCCCCGCTCGCCGTCGCTGCGCGCCCACACACCGGCCACGTGACCGCTCGGCGGCACCGTGGCGTTCCGGCCGCTCGCCGGGTCGAACACCCTGATCCAGGGGTAGTAGACGGTGGCGTAGCGCGAGTCGAAGCCCGCGTCGTCGTTGCGCCAGGTGCGGGCCTGCTGGGCGCTGAGGCCCGGCGGGGTGTCCAGCACGGCGACCCGGTCGCCCATCTGCTCGCAGTGCGAGATCACCGCGAGCTGGACCGTCCTGACGCCCTCGGCGTCGATGTCGCCGCGCTGGTGGGCGCTCATCAGGTCCGGCACCGCGACCATCGTGATCTCGTCGATCGCCTCCAGGCCGGAGAAGCCGGTGCGGGCCGCCGCGTCGCCCACGTACTCGGCCGGGTCGAGCCGCGCGACACCGTTCGGCGCCGGGGCGGGCGTGGCGGCGACGGGGGCGGCCGCGAGGGCGAAGCTCTGCTTCTCCGGGCGGGTCTGCGGCACCCCCGGCTGCTCGACGACCTGGATCAGCTTGGACTCGCGCACCTGGTTGAGCAGATAGCCCTTGACGTTCCTGCGGGTGGAGACGTCGTAGGTCTCCACCACCTTGCCGCCCTGCCGGACCAGCAGCCGGAACCGGTCCTCCGGCGGGTTCTCCCCCTCCACGTCGGCGATCTCCACGGAGAGGTCGGCGCCGGAGCCGGGCAGCGCGGAGACCAGGAATCCGCCGATCGCGGTGGGCGCCGGCCCCTGGGCGGCGGCGGACCGCTCGGCGGGCCGCTCCGCGCCCTGCTCACCGCCCTGGGCGGGGCCGCCGACGCGGACGACGTACGCCGTGCCGCCGCCGTTGGCGAAGTACCCGTAGACCGCGTGCGCCAGATAGGTGCCCGCCGTGAAGCCCCCGAAGGTCTGGACGTACTGGTCCCAGTTGGTCACCAGGGTCGGCTGGTGGAAGGGCCCGGACTCCGCGAAACCGACGAAGGCGGCCACGGCGGTCCCGACCCCCTCGATCGGCCGTGCACCGGACTGCACCTCCTCCACGTAAACGCCCGGGGTGAGGTACGACGGCATGCTCGCTCCTTCGGGTGGCCACTCGGTCGGTTCCGAGTCTCACCGGGGAGCCGCGCCGGGCAGTAGGCCCCGAAGTCCTGGCCACGGGGCAACAATGCTGCCTTTCGGGGCACTCGTACGCGGCTACCGCGTGCCCGGTGCGCCGTTCAGCCAGGGCCCGAACTCGCTCTCCAGCACCAGCCGGCCGAGCTTGCGGTACTCCTGGAGCACCGCCGCGACCACCTGTGCCATGCCCAGGGGCCTGCCCGTCTCCGCCGCCAGATAGGCCGCGGTCACCGCGCAGGCGCGAATGGAGCCGCCCGCCAGTTCGAAGCGCTGTGCGCAGAAGTCCAGGTCGAGATCGTCGTCGCGGGGCAGCTCCGGGCCGAGGCAGCGGTCCCACAGGGCGAGCCGCTGCCGGGCGTCGGGCATCGGGAACTCCGCGACGACATCGAGGCGCCGGGTGAACGCCTCGTCGAGGTTGGAGCGGAGATTGGTGGTGAGCACCGCGATCCCGTCGAAGGACTCCATGCGCTGGAGCAGATACGCCGACTCCACGTTGGCGTGGCGGTCGTGCGCGTCCTTGACCTGCGACCGCTTTCCGAAGATCGCGTCCGCCTCGTCGAAGAGCAGCACGGCGTTCACCTCGGACGCCTCGACGAAGATCCGTTCGAGGTTCTTCTCGGTCTCCCCGATGTACTTGTCCACGACGGTGGACAGGTCCACCACGTACAGCTCCATGCCGAGTTCGGCGGCGACCACCTCGGCCGACATCGTCTTCCCGGTGCCGGACTCCCCGGCGAACAGCGCGATCACCCCGCGCCCCCGGCCCCCGCCCGGCCGCATCCGCCACCGGCCGAGCACCTGCTCGCGGTGGCGGGCGCGCAGCGCCAGTTCGCCGAGCTGCCGGCGCGTCGGGTCGGGGAGGACGAGGTCGTCCCAGCCCACCGCGGGCTCGATGCGGCGGGCGAGCCGTTCCAGCCCCGCGCCGTTCTGCGCCCGGACCGCGGCCCGCAGGTCGTACGGGCGCACCGGCCGCCGGTCGAGCGCGGCCATCCGGACGGCGACGGTGGCGGCCTTGCGCACCTGCCGCGCGTCGAGCCGGTACGCGGCGACGGCCTCGGCGAGTTCCTCGTCCGACGGCAGGTCCCCGGCGAGGGCGTCCCCGGTGGCGGCGTCGGTGAGCGCCCGCCGCCACTGCTCCACCCGCCCCCGCTCGGGGGCCGGCGCGACGCCGATCACCACGGGGCTGTCGCGGGACCACAGCGGGTCCCAGCCCTTGGTCCCGTAGGCGATCAGAGGCGTTCCGGCGGCCGCCTCGCACAGCTCGCGCAGGAGGCGCGCGCGCTCGGGCCGCTCGGGTGCGAGCGCCTCGAGCGGGCCGACGACGATGCCGCCCCCGCTCAGCCTGGCCTCCGTGGCCACGGCGTGCGCCAGGCGGGCCGGCTCCGCGTGCGGCGGACGGCCCGGTTCCGGGTCCGTGGCGAGCGCCGCGACCAGGGCCGCGACATCGAGGACGAGGGGGCGCCGGCCCGCCGCGGCGAGCGCGTCGACGGCCAGCCGGCCGGGGTCGCCCCCCTGGTCGCGCAGGTGCACCAGGCCGCCGCCGGTGCGCACGGCCGCCGCCACGCGCACGACCGGTTCCGTCGCGGGCGCGCCGTCCGCGCGACCGGCCGCGACCAGGCCGCGCAGCCTGCCGTCGATCCCGTCGTCGCCGAGCAGGTGCGCGGTCACCCGGTCGGGCACGCGCAGGGTCCGGGAGAGCAAGGGGCGGTCGCCGTCCGTGACGTCCAGGAGCCCGCCGGCGACGAGCGGCGCGGACGGGGCGAACCGGAACCGTCCGGCCCCGGCGGTAGGGAGCCCGCACAGCTCCAGCGCCAGGCCGATGGTCGGCCGGCGGCGGGTGAGGTCGTCGTTGAGGTAGCCGTAGAGCTGCTCGAAGCGGGCGTCGATGTCCGGGGCGAGGGCGACGAGGAGGAGCTCGACGTCCAGGGGCGTCAGGGCGAAGTCCGCGACGAGCCGCCCGGGACGCGGCTCGGGCGGCTGGGCGCCGTCCACCGGGGCGGGGAGGTACGCGGCAGAGGGCTGTTCCAGGACGCGTTCGGCCGCCTCGGGGGTGAGGTACTGGCCGCGGTAGGGGTCGTCCGGGTCAGGATCGGTGCTGCGGCGCGCGGCGACGGCGTGCCGGACGCGCTGCTCGACGCGGGCGAGACGGGCCCAGAGGTGTTCGAGACCGGTCTCGCAGTCCGGGGCGTGCGCTTCGGGGTCGACCGCGGGGGCCGGGGCCTGCCCTTCGGGGCCGGTCTCGAAGTCCCGGGCGTGCCGTTCGGGATCGGTCTCGGGGGCCGGGGCCTGCCCTTCGGGGCCGACCGTGGCGGCCGTGCCAGGCCCTTCGAAGCCGGTCTCGGCGGCCGAGCCGGGCCGTTCGGGGTCGGTCTCCGGGGCCGAGTCGTGCCGTTCGCGGATGTCGTACGTCATCGGGTCCCGCCTCCGCGTCGGCGCCGCCCGGGCGGTGGCTTGCGGGCGCGCCGGACCGCGAAGCCGTCGGGGCCGGGATCGCTCGCCCCGTCGTAGCGCAGCCGGCGCGCCGGCCCGGCCTCCGGTCCCCCGCGTGCCGTACCGGCCTCCGAGCCGGCGTGCTCGGCGGCTCCGCCCTCCGTCCCGTCGCCGCCGGTCCGGGGCCGCGTTCCGACACCGCCCGGCCCCGCCGGCGGTCCGGCGCGCCCCGGCCGGGGCCGTTCCCCGCCGTGCCATGGGGTCGCCCTCACCGCGAGTCCCTCGGTGACCGGCGGCCCGGCCGCCGACCGCTCGCCGGACAGCGGCGCGAGGACCCGCAGATCGATGGAGGGCTTGAGTTCGCCGCCGAGCGCGGACCACACGTCCGACGCCGAGGGGCCGCGCGGGCTGCGGCTCGCCGCGTCGAGCTCGACGGTGAGGCCGAGTTCGGCGAGGGTGCCGGTGCACAGCCGCCTGGGCAGCACCTCCGAGGCGACCAGGCACCGCAGCACGTCCGAGAGCAGTCGGTGCTCGTCCTGCGGGCGGTTCGTCCAGGCGGTGATCAGATAGGTCAGCTCGAACCAGCGCGGCGGGGTGCGCCACCCGACGACCATGCCCCGCTCGTCGTGCTCCTGGGCCGTCCCGGTCCGCCGCCGGGCGGCGTCCTCGCGAATGTCGTAGAGGAAGACGCTGACCGTCGGGGCGTTGCGCCGGGCCGACCAGTCCCGGGTCGGGGCGTCGAAGACGAGTTCGACGCCGCTCTCGCGCAGGCCGGACTCGGTGAGCAGCAGCCGCAGCCCCTCGTCGACTTCGTGGATCACCGGCGCACCACCTCGTCGGGCGGCCCGATGGTCCCGACGACCACCAGGAACGGCGTGCTGACCGGGGAGAAGCCGGTGCCCGAGGCGGTGATCGTGCGCGGGCCGGTGCCGTCCTTGGGGAGGATCAACAACTGTGCGACGAACCTCCCGTCCGCTCGGGGGACGGTCGGGGCGGCCGCCGCGGTGATCCCGGGCCGCCAGGCGAGGGCGACCCTTGCGCCGGGCGGGAAGTCCTCGCCGCGCACCGAGGTGACGAACCCCGGCTTGCCGATGGGCGGCACCGCGACGATGCGGGGCTGGAGGACGCGCAGCGGCTGCCTGGCGACGTTGTCCCGGGGGTCGGCGTCGGTGCCGCTCGTGGTGAGCGTCCCGGTGATCGTGGCCGTCAGCGCCTTGTCGGGCGCGAGGACGACGCGCAGGACCGCGGTGGCTCCCGGGGCCAGGTCGCCCAGGGCGCACTCCCCCTCGGCGCATTCGGCCGGCAGCGGCCCGGCGGGGATCGCGGCCGGCAGGCCGAGCCGCAGCCGCAGCCCGGTGGCCAGGGCGTTCCTGCCGTTGTGCACGGTGTAGGTGACCACGATCCGGCCTCCCACGTAACCCGGTTCGGGCTGTGCGTCGATCGTGAGGCCAGGCCCGGCCTCCGGCCGGGGCGGCGGGGGCGCGGGGGGTGCCGACGTCGGCGGCGGTGAGG
>NZ_JBPQTV010000254.1:0-9304 GCF_051386515.1 Streptomyces sp. URMC 123
GATCACCGCCAAGCAGAACGACTACGTCCAGGCGGCGCGGGCGCTCGGGGCCGGGTCGGCCGTGGGCGGCTGCGGCGGCGTGGTCACGGGTCGGGCTCCTCAGCGCAGCTTGGGGTCGAGGGCGTCGCGGACCGCGTCGCCGAGCATGATGAAGGCCAGTACGGTGACGCTCAGCGCGCCGGCGGGCCACAGCAGCATGTGCGGGGCGTTGCGGATCTGCGAGGCGGCGTTGGAGATGTCGATGCCCCAGGAGACGGTGGGCGGGTGCAGCCCCACTCCGAGGAAGGAGAGGGTGGCCTCCAGCGCGATATAGGTGCCCAGGGCGATGGTGGACACCACGATCACGGGGGCGACGGCGTTGGGCGCCACATGGCGCAGCAGCAGCCGGGTGGGGCCGGCCCCGAGCGCCCGCGCCGCCTGGACGTAGTCGTTCTGCTTGGCGGTGATCACCGAGCCGCGGGCGATCCGGGAGATCTGCGGCCAGCCGAGCAGCACGATGAAGCCCACCACCGGCCAGACGGTGGTGCTGGTGACCACGGAGAGCAGCACCAGCCCGCCGAGGATCACCGGGATGCCGAAGAAGATGTCGGCGGCGCGCGAGAGCGTCGCGTCCCACCAGCCGCCGAAGAATCCGGCGAGCCCGCCGAGCAGGCTGCCCAGCAGCGCCGCGCCGGCCGTGGCGCAGACCCCGACGGTGACCGAGGCGCGGGCGCCGTGGACCGTACGGGTGTAGACGTCGCACCCCTGGGTGTCGAAGCCGAAGGGGTGGCCGGGCTCCGAACCCCCCTGGGATCTGGCGAGATCGCAGCGGAGCGGGTCGCCGGGGGCGATGAGCTGCGGCCAGAGGGCGATCAGCACCAGGAAGACGATCAGCAGCGCCGAGACGACGAAGACGGGGTTGCGGCGGAGCTCCAGCCAGGCGTCCGACCACAGGCCGCGCGGGGTGCGCTCGGGGCCGCCGGGGGCCTGCTCGGTGCCGGGCCGCCGCTCCAGCGTCTCGGCCTCGCTCAGGGCGAGGTCCATCGCCCCGCCGCTGCCGGTGGGGGCGATCGCTTCCTTGGGGTCGTGACGGGGCTCAGGCATAGCGAATCCTGGGGTCGAGCACGGCGTAGAGGAGGTCGACGAGGAGGTTGGCGACCAGGAAGACGATCACCAGGATCGTCACGAAGCCCACGACGGTGGGGGCGTTGTTCCGCAGGATGCCCTGGTAGAGCTGGTAGCCCACGCCATGGATGTTGAAGATCCGCTCGGTGACGATGGCACCGCCCATGAGGGCGCCGATGTCGGTGCCGATGAAGGTGACCACCGGGATCAGGGAGTTGCGCAGCAGGTGGCGGGTGACGACCCGGTGGCGCGGCAGGCCCTTGGCGACGGCGGTACGGACGTAGTCGGCGCGGGTGTTCTCGGCGATGGAGGTGCGGGCCAGCCGGGTGACATAGGCGAGGGAGACCAGGGCCAGCACCACCCCGGGCAGGATCAGCTCGTCGACGGGGGCGTCGGGGGAGACCGAGGGCCGCACCACGCCCCACTTCACGCCGAGGAGGAACTGCAGCAGATAGCCGGTGACGAAGGTGGGGACGGAGATCACGACGAGGGTCAGCAGCAGCACCGAGGTGTCCAGGGAGCGGCCCCGGCGCAGCCCGCTGAGCACCCCGAGGACGATGCCCACGACGAGCTCGATGAGGATGGCGACCAGGGTGAGCCGCAGGGTGACGGGAAAGGCGCTGCCCATCAGGTCGAGGACTTCCTGGCCGTTGAAGGCGGTGCCGAAGTCGCCCTGGAAGATCTGCCCCATGTAGTGCAGGTACTGCTTCCACAGCGGCTGGTCGAGGTAGAGGTCCCGGCGGATGCGGGCGGCGGTCGCGGGGTCGGGCGCCTTGTCGCCGAAGAGGGCCGCGACGGGGTCGCCGAGCGCGTACACCATGAAGAAGATGAGAAACGTGCTGCCGATGAACACCGGGATCATCTGGAGCAGCCGCCGGATCACATAGCGTCCCATGGGGGCTCCGGGGTCGGGGGGCGGTGCGCCGCCGCTGGTCAGTTGACCGTGATCTGGTCGTAGACGGGGACGCTGAACTGGTTCAGGACCACGTCGGAGAGCTGGTCCGCATAGCCTGCGTTGCCGTTCTGGTACCAGAGGGGGATGGCGGGCATGCGGTCGGCGAGGATCTTCTCGGCGTCCTGGAAGAGGCCGATCGCCCTGTCGGGGTCGCTCTCGGCGTTGGCCTCGTCGATGAGCCGGTCGAAGCTCTCGTCGCTCCACTTGCCGTAGTTGGAGGAGGCGCCCGTGTAGTAGAGCGGCTGGAGGAAGTTCTGGATCAGGGGGTAGTCCATCTGCCAGCCGGAGCGGAACGGTCCGGTGAGCCGCTGCTCGGACATCTGGTTCTTGAAGTCCGCGAAGGTGCCGATGGGGTTGACGGTGCAGGGCTGGCCGCCGAGGGCGTTGTTGATGCTGTTGCAGACCGCGTCCATCCACACCCGGTGGGAGCCGGTGTCCACGTTCGAGGTCAGCGTGATCTTTCCGCCGGGCAGTCCGCCGCCCTCCTCGACGAGCTGCTTGGCCCGCGCGGGGTCGTACCGGCAGGCGTCACCGCAGACGCCCTCCCGGTAGCCGCCCTTCTCGCCGAGGGCCGGGCTGGACCAGTCGGTGGCCGGGGTACGGGTGCCGTGGTAGATCTGCTCGGTGATCTGCTGGCGGTTGATCGCCATGGAGATGCCCTGGCGGACCTTCTCCTTGCCGGGCGCGTTCCAGTTGCTGTCGTACATGGGGAAGACCAGCGTCTGGATGATGCCAGCCGGCTGGTTGATATAGCGGTCGCCGAGGTCCTTCCCGACGTTTTTGAGCTGGGCCGCCGGCACATCGTCGACGAGGTCGAGATTGCCGGCCATCAGATCGGTGTACGCGGTGTTGTTGTCGGTGTAGACATTCAGGTCCACCCCGCCGTTCCGCGCCTTGTCCGGGCCGGGGTAGCCCTCCCAGGCGCGGAGCTTCATCGACGAGCCCTTGGTGTACGAATGGATCGTGTACGGGCCGTTGCCGATGGGTTTTTTCAGCCAGTTGTCGTGGTCGTCGAAGAATGCCCTGGGGAGCGGGACGAAGGCCTGATAGCCCAGGGTCTCGGGCCAGGTGGAGAACTTCTGGGTGAGCTTGACGGTGAAGGTCCGCTCGTCCTTGACCTGGAGCCCGGACATGGTCTTGGCGGTGGCGTCCCCGCTGGCCGGGTGGACCTGGTCGTAGCCCTCGATGGTGGCGAAGAACGGCGCGTTGTTCTGCTTGTTGTCGACCAGCGCGCCGTAGTTCCAGGCGTCGACGAAGGACCGGGCGGTCACTTTCTCGCCATTGGAGAAGGTCCAGCCGTCCTTGACCGTGACGGTGAAGTTCTGCGCGTCCGAGGTCTCGATCCGTTCGGCGAGCATGTCCTTGGCCTCGCCGGTCCTGGCGTCGTAGCGCTTGAGGCCGCGGAAGAGCATGTCCAGGACCTTGCCGCCCTGGACCTCGTTGGTGTTCGCCGGCTCCAGGGGATTCTGCGGGTCGCCCCAGGAGGAGCGGACGATGCCGGTGCTGTCGCCGCCCCCGCCACCGCAGGCCGTCGCCACCAGGGCCAGGGCCGCCGCGCCCGCCGCCCGTGTCAGGCGCGTGGCTGAGCGCATGGGGTGCCTCCTTAACTCAGTGCCGGGTCACCATCACCGAATAACACCCCACGGTGTGACCCCGGAGCACTTCTCCGGAGGATATCCACGCGGTCCTTCACCCGGCCGCGCCTGTTTCACAGAGCCGAATGGTCGAATGTTCCCGTTTTGACGGCGCAGAGAAATGCTATGAAAGTCTCCGGGGTGGTCACCAGGACCGTCGAAGGCTGGTCGCTCTCCCTCAGGTGCGGCGTCCCCCAGGTGTCCACCGCGACTTCGACACAGGTGTCGGTCCCGCCCTCGCTGAAGCTGGACTTCTGCCACCTGAGCTGAGACATGGACGCCTTCCTATAACAGCGGATACAGGAGCCTGAGGAGCAGTCCGAGCGAGTCCTTCGCGATATGTGCCTCGGGCGACACCGTCGCGTCAAGGGGAGGCAGCGCTACCTCGGTCAGCCTAGCGAACCAGTTCCTGTAGCGGGCAAGGGCGTCCGCGTCCCCGAGATAGAGGGACTTCTCGATATGCGCCACGACCACCGTGCTCAGCTCCGGCACGGCGGGCTCGGTCAGGGTGAACGACGTGCCGAAGGGCACTTTTCCGTCAAAGGGCAGTACTTGAATGGTGACATTCGGCAGCCGGGACATCTCGATCAGCCGCAACAGCTGGCCGCGCATTGTCTCCCGGCTGCCGAAGGAGGCGTGCAGCGCCGCCTCGTGGATGACCGCGTGGAATGCCGGTGCGTCCTCGCCGTACAACACGGACTGGCGGTGCATGCGGAACTCCACGGCCAGTTCCTGCTCCTCGGCGGTGGCCCGCGCATAGCCCTCCCGGTGGATGACGGAGGCGTATTCGCGGGTCTGCAGCAGACCGGGGATGAACATCGGCTCGTAGGCGGCGATGGCCGTCGCGCCCGCCTCCAGCTCCGCCACGTCCAGCAGCGAGGGCCTCAGCAGCGTGCGATAGCCGCTCCACCAGCCCCGGCCCGCCTCCTGCCCCATCTCGATCAGCGCCTCGAGAAACGGACTAGCACTAATACCGGCGGCCTGTGCCAGATGGCGTACCCGTTCCTCATTGAGACCGGTCTTGCCTGCCTCGGCGTTGCTGAGCTGGGGCTGCTTCATGCCGAGGGCGGCGGCGGCCTCGGTCGACGACAGACCCGCCCGCTTGCGCAGCCGACGCAGTTCCGCCCCGAATCGCCGCTGGCGGTAGGTGGGATTGGCCCGCAGCCCCATTCGACCCTCCCTCACTGACCCGCACAGTCTCGCCCAGCGTCAACGAACCCGTCCACCGTGTCACTCCCTTGCCCCTCAAGGGAGTTCAATAACTGAGCCGAGGCGCCTCGGAGGGGTGACTCCCAGGCGCCTCGGTGGACGGCGACGGTGACGACGCGCTATGAACGGTGCCGGCGTACGGAACTTCGGCGATTCGGCGACCAGCCCCCCGGCGGGACCGTCAGGCGTGCACCACGTCCTTCTCCTCCGCGAAGTGGCAGGCCGACTCGTGCGCCGCCGGGGTGGTGGCGGCGGCGAACCGCTCCGGGATCGCCAGCAGCGGCGCCTCCGTGGCGCACCGGTCCTCCGCCTTCCAGCAGCGGGTGCGGAACCGGCAGCCGGACGGCGGGTTGGCCGGCGAGGGCACGTCGCCGGTGAGGATGATCCGCTCCCGGCCCTCGCGGAGCTCGGGGTCGGGCACCGGCACGGCGGAGAGCAGCGCCTGGGTGTACGGGTGCGTGGGGTGGTCGTAGATCTGCTCGTCGGTGCCGATCTCGACCATCTTCCCCAGGTACATCACCCCGACCCGGTCGGAGATGTGCCGCACGATGGACAGGTCGTGGGCGATGAAGACGTAGCTCAGATCGAACTCGTTCTGGAGCTTCTCCATCAGGTTGATGACCTGGGCCTGGACGGAGACGTCGAGCGCGGAGACCGGCTCGTCACAAATGATGATCTCCGGGTTGAGCGCCAGGCCGCGGGCGATGCCGATGCGCTGGCGCTGGCCGCCGGAGAACTGGTGCGGATAGCGGTTGATGTACTCGGGGTTGAGCCCGACCACGTCCAGCAGCTCCTGCACCCGGCGCCGTCGATCGCCCTTCGGCACCACCCGCGGATGGATGTCGAAGGGCTCCCCGATGATGTCGCCCACCGTCATCCGCGGGTTGAGCGAGGTGTACGGGTCCTGGAACACCATCTGGATGTTCCGGCGGACCGCCTTGAGCGCCCGGCCGGACAGCTTGGTGATGTCCTGGCCCTTGTAGAACACCTCACCGGCCGTGGCCTTCTCCAGCGTCATCAGCAGCTTGGCCACCGTGGACTTGCCACAGCCGGACTCGCCGACGATGCCCAGGGTCTCGCCCTGGTAGAGGTCGAAGGAGACGCCGTCGACGGCCTTGACGGCGCCGACCTGCCGCTTGAACAGGATGCCCTGGGTGAGCGGGAAGTGCTTGACCAGATTGCGGACCTGGAGGATCGGCTCGCCCCGCTCGACCGGGGCGTCGAGCACGGCCTCCACCTCGACGGTGGTGGAGGCGTCGGAGACGACCACCTCGGTCACCTGGGGCGTCGCGTCACCCGGGGCGCCGGCCGGGCCGGTCTTCGCGGCGGAGACGGCGGCCTCGTCGGTCTTCCTGAGCTCAGCCATGGAGTGTCTCCTTCCAGAAGTGGCACGCGCTGCCGCGCTCCGCGGCCACGTCGTGCAGCACCGGCGCGTCCGTCCGGCAGATGTCCTGCGCCTGCGGGCAGCGCGGGTTGAAGGCGCAGCCCGCCGGGATGTTGAGCAGGTTGGGCGGCAGGCCCTTGATCGCGTACAGCTCCTGGCCCTTCTGGTCCAGGCGCGGGATGGAGTCGAGCAGGCCGCGGGTGTACGGGTGGGCCGGGCTCTTGTAGAGCTCGCGCACCGGCGCCGTCTCCACGATCCGGCCCGCGTACATCACCGCGATCTTGTCGGCGACGTCGGCCACCACGCCCAGGTCGTGGGTGATCAGGATCAGGCCCATGTTGAACTCGCGCTGGAGCTCGGCGAGCAGGTCCATCACCTGGGCCTGGACGGTCACGTCCAGGGCGGTCGTCGGCTCGTCCGCGATGATCAGTTCCGGTTCGAGCGAGAGCGCCATGGCGATCATGATGCGCTGGCGCATGCCGCCGGAGAACTGGTGCGGGTAGTCGTTGACCCGCTGCTTGGCGGCCGGGATGCGGACCCGGTCCATCAGCTCGACGGCCTTGGCCTTGGCGTCCTTCTTGGACATGCCCCGGTGCACCCGGAACATCTCGCCCAGCTGGTAGCCGACGGTGAGCACCGGGTTCAGCGAGGACAGCGCGTCCTGGAAGATCATGGCGATCTTGTCACCACGGATCTTGCGGCGCTCCTCGCCGGACATCTTCAGCATGTCCCGGCCGCGGAAGAGGATCTCGCCCTGGGGAATCCGGCCGGGCGGCATGTCCAGGATGCCCATGATGGCCTGGGCGGTGACCGACTTGCCGGAGCCGGACTCGCCCAGCACGGCCAGGGTCTCGCCGGCGGCGACGCTGTAGCTCACGCCGTTGACGGCCTTGGCCACACCGTCCCGGGTGTGGAACTCCACGTGCAGGTCGCGGACCTGGAGCAGCGGTTCGCTCTCCTGCGCGCCGGAACGGGGCGCGGGGGCGTCGGCGGTCTTCTCGATGGTGGTCATGTACGCCCTCCTCAGCGCAGCTTGGGGTCGAGGGCGTTGCGGACCGCATCGCCGAGCATGATGAAGGCGAGCACGGTGATCGACACCATCACCGCCGGGAACAGCAGGACGTGCGGCGCGGTGCGCAGCTGGTCCTTGCCGGCCGAGACGTCGATGCCCCAGGAGACCGTGGGCTCCGACAGGCCGATGCCGAGGAACGACAGGGTGGCCTCGGAGGCGATGTAGCCGCCGAGCGCGATGGTGGCGACGACGATCACGGGGGCCGCCGCGTTCGGCAGGATGTGCCGCAGCAGGATGCGGCCGGTGCCGGCGCCGAGGGCCTTGGCGGCGACCACGTAGTCGGCCTGCTTGATGGAGATCACCGAGCCGCGGGTGACCCGGGCGAGCTGGGTCCAGCCGAGGAAGGCCAGGGCCAGCGAGACCACCCAGACGGTGCGCACCTCGAAGGTGGTGAGGACGACCATGGCACCGAGGAGGAACGGCACGCCGGCGAAGGTGTCGGTGAGGCGGGAGAGGATGGTGTCCAGCCAACCGCCGAAGTAGCCGGCGAGCATGCCCACCAGCCCGCCGAAGAGGGTGACCGCGGCGGTCACCGCGACGCCGACGAGCACCGAGGCGCGGGCGCCGTAGATCAGCCGGGCGTAGATGCTGCGGCCCTGGCCGTCGTAGCCGAGCCACTCGGGCGAGAACACATGGCCGTACTGCGGCTCGGCGAGGTAGTGGCCGGTCAGATCGCCGTCGCGGGGCGAGGCGCTGGTGAACAGGCTCGGGAAGACCGCCATGGTCAGCAGCAGCAGGATCAGCACCGCCGAGATCACGAACAGCGGGTTGCGGCGGAGGTCGTACCAGGCGTCGGTCCACAGGCTGCGCGGCTTGCCGGCGGCCGCGGAGGACTTGGGTGCGGCCGGCGGCGCGGCCACGGCCGGATCGGCGGACGCGGTGGTGGACACGCGGGTCTCCTCGGTCACGTCAGGCATACCGAATCCTCGGGTCCAGGACCGCGTAGAGCAGGTCGACGATCAGGCTGGCGCAGAGATAGACGATGACGAGCAGGGTCACGATGCCGACGACCGTGGAGCCCTCGCGGCGGTTGATCGCCTCGAAGACGGTGAAGCCGACGCCCTGGATGTTGAAGATGCCCTCGGTGACCACGGCGCCGCCGAGCAGGGTGCCCAGGTCGGTGCCGAGGAAGGTGACCACCGGGATCAGCGAGTTGCGCAGCAGGTGCACCCCGACCACGCGGCGGCGGGGCAGCCCCTTGGCCACGGCGGTGCGGATGTAGTCGGCGCGCATGTTCTCCGCGATGGAGGTGCGGGTCAGCCGGGTGACATAGGCCAGCGAGAGCGAGGCGAGCACCAGGGCCGGCATCGTCAGGTCCCCGAAGTTCTCGGAGTCCTGCACGGTCGGCGTCAGCCAGTCCAGCTGGAAGGCGAAGACGAACTGCGCGACGTAGCCGAGCACGAAGGACGGCACCGAGATCAGCAGCAGGGTCACGAACAGCAGACCCTTGTCGAGCCAGCGCTCGGCGCGCAGCCCGGCGATGACGCCCAGCGAGATGCCGGCGACCACGGTGAACACGAAGGCGAACAGGGCGAGCCGGACGGTCACCGGGAAGGCCTGCTCGATGATGTCGGCCACGGGTCTCTGACTGGCGATCTGGGTGCCGAAGTCACCCTGGAACAGTCCGCTGAGGTAGTTCCAGTACTGATGCCAGAGCGGCAGATCGAGACCGAGATCGTGCTTGAGGGCGGCGATCTGCGCCTCGTCCACGGCCTGCTCTCCCCACATCGCCCGGACGGGGTCGCCGGGGAGGGCGTACATCATGAGGAAGATCAGCAGGGTTGACCCGATGAACACCGGGATCATCTGGAGCAGTCGCCGCGCGACATAGCGCCCCATTGTGCCTCCATGTGGATTTACGACGGCGCCGGGAGGCCGCCCGCGGCGAACGACGCCGCGCCGACGCGGAAAGCGGCCCACGGCGCCGGGCCGCGGCCCCCCCGGGG
>NZ_JBPQTV010000255.1:0-9268 GCF_051386515.1 Streptomyces sp. URMC 123
ACCTGGTGCCGCAGTACCTCCAGGCGGTCGCGGGGCTCTCGCCGCTGGAGGCGGGGCTGTGGCTGCGGCCCGGGGCGCGTCAGAGGCCGAGGCCCGAGCCGCCACTGGCGTCGATGTTCTGGCCGGTCACCCAGCGCGCGTCCGGCGAGGCCAGGAACGCCACCACGTCGGCGACGTCGTCGGGCTGCCCGACCCGGTCGAAGACGGAGAACGACGCGGCGTGCGCCTTCGCCGCCGGGTCCGCCATCCAGGGGTGGATGTCCGTCTCGATCGTCCCGGGGGACACCGCGTTGACGGTGATGCCGCGGGAGCCGAGGGTCTGCGCCAGGGTCAGCGTCAGCACCTCCAGCGCGCCCTTGGAGGCGGCGTACGAGGTCATGCCCGGGAAGGCGACCTTGGTGACGCCGGACGAGATGTTGACGATGCGGCCGCCGTCGCGCAGCCGGTCCAGGCCCTTCTGGATGATGAAGAACGGCGCCTTGGCGTTCACCGCGAAGACGCGGTCGTAGTCCTCCTCGGTGACCTCGTGGATCAGGCCCGGGCCGGCGATGCCCGCGTTGTTGACCAGGATGTCGAGGCCGTCGGCGTGCGCGTCGAACGCCTGCCACAGGGCGTCGGCGTCGCCCGGGACGCCCAGTTCGGCGCGGATCGCGAAGGCGCTGCCGCCCGCCGCCTCGACGGTGGCCACGGTCTCCTTCGCCGCCGCCTCGTTGGAGGCGTAGTGGACGCCGACGCGGGCGCCCTCCGCCGCCAGCCGCCGGACGACGGCCCGCCCGATGCCGCGGCTGCCGCCGGTGACGAGGGCGGTGCGGCCGGTGAGTCGTGCCATGGTGATCTCTCCTTCGGTGGGTGGTGCGGCCGCGGTGGTCGGTGTGTGGTGCGGTGGTCGGTGCGGCCGCTGGAGAAACCATCCGGCGCGGGGGTTCGGGTTCGGCTCGGACGGTGTTCGGACGGCGTTACGGATCTGTTCGGGCCGGTGGTCGGTGCGGCCGGACCGTACGGCGGGCCGCGGCCGCGGCCGTGGGCGTTCGCCGGGCCGCGGCCGTGAGCGTTCGGTGGGGGCGCGTCCCGGCCCCGCTCGATGGCCTGTTCGAGAGCGGCGTGCCGTGTCGGGTTACGGTGACCCCATGCGATTCGGGGTGCTGGGGGAGACGGCCGTCTGGACCGAGGACGGGCGGACCGTCCGGGTCCCGGAGCGCAAGGTGCGTGCCCTGCTCGCCTCCCTGCTCGTGGCCGCGGGCCGGCCGGTGGCCGGCCACCGGCTCATCGACGACCTCTGGGGCGAGGAGCCCCCCGGCAACCCCACCCGGGCGCTCCAGGCCAAGGTCTCCCAACTGCGCCGCGTCCTGGAGGAGGCCGAGCCGGGCGGGCGCGAGCTGGTCGCGTCCCGCGCGCCCGGCTATCGGCTCGCCGTCACCGACGGCGCGCTGGACGCCGACCGGTTCGCCGAGCTGGCCGCCCGTGCCCGTACGACCCGGGACCCCGGCGCCCGCGCGGACCTGCTCGCCGACGCGCTGGCGCTCTGGCGGGGGCCCGCGTTCGCCGACTTCGCCGACGAGGCGTTCACCCGGGCGGCCGTGAACCGGCTGGAGGAGCAGCGCCTCACCGTGCTGGAGGAGCACGCCGAGGCGCGGCTCGCGGCCGGCCGGGACGGCGAACTCGTCGGCGAGCTCGCCGAACTCGTGGAGCGCCATCCGCTGCGCGAGCGGCTGCGCGCGGCCCAGATGCGGGCGCTCTACCGGGCCGGCCGGCAGAGCGAGGCACTCGCCGCCTACGAGGATCTGCGCGCCCGGCTCGCCGACGAGCTCGGCCTCGACCCCGCGCCCGAACTGGTCGCCCTGCAGCGGGCGATCCTGCGGCAGGACGCGGACCTCATGGGCTTCGCGGACGTCGCGAACCTCGCGGTGGGCCCGGGCGGGGCGGGGAGCGGCGACGCCGCCGCGGTCGGGGGCGTCGCCGGGAACGCGGGCGCCGCCGGGAACGCGGGCGCCGCCGAGAGCGCGGGCGCCGCCGGGAACGGGAGCGCCGCCAAGAAGGCGGAGGGCACCGGGAGCGGGGACGCCCTCGTTTCCGGTCACGCTGTCATGAACGGGACGGCAGCCGTGGCCGGGGCGGGCCCCGGGAGCGCGGGCGCCGACAACACGGCCGCGGAGAACCCGGGGCGGGCCGCCGCCGGGGAGCCCGCCCCGGGGAGCGCCGCCGTGCGCCCCCGCACCAACGTCCTCGCCCCGCTCGGCTACCTCGTCGGACGCGACGCCGCCGTCACCGAGGTGCGCGACCTGCTCTCCGGCCGCCGGCTCGTCACCCTCACCGGCCCCGGCGGCGTCGGCAAGACCCGGCTCGCCCTGGCCGTCGCCGGCGAGCTCACGGGCACCTTCCCGGACGGCGAGTGGCTCGTCGAACTCGCCGGCACCGGCGGCGAACTGGCCGAGGTCGTCGCCGCCGCGATGGGCCTGCGGGACGACGGCGTCTGGGGCGTACGCCCCGAGGGCGCGCCGGCGGTCGGAGCGGCCGAGCGCCTCGCCGACGTCCTGCGCGACAAGCGCACGCTGCTCATCCTCGACAACTGCGAGCACGTCGTGGACGAGGCCGCCGCGCTGGTGGAGCTGCTGTTGCGGACCGCCCCCGGGCTCGTCGTCCTGACCACCAGCCAGGAGGCACTGGCCCTCGCCGGGGAGACGCTGTGGGCCGTGCCCCCGCTCGCCCCCGAGGGCGCCGTCGAGCTCTTCGCCGCCCGCGCCTCCGCCGCCGCGCCCGGCTTCGCCCTCGACGACACCAACACGGCCGCCGTCACCGCGATCTGCCGCCGCCTCGACGGCATCCCGCTCGCCCTGGAGCTCGCCGCCACCCGCGTACGGGCCCTGGGCGTCCACCGGCTGCTGGAGCGCCTCGACGACCGCTTCCGGCTGCTCAGCGCCGGACAGCGCGGCGCACCCGCGCGCCAGCAGACCCTCCGCGCCATGATCGACTGGAGCTGGGAGCTGCTGAGCGACCCCGAGCGGGTGGTGCTGCGCAGGCTCGCCGCCCACGCCGAGGGGTGCGCCCTGGAGGCCGCCGAGGAGGTGTGCGCCGGCGACGGCGTCGACGCCGCCGACGTCCTCGACCTGCTCGCGCGGCTCGTCGACCGTTCCCTGGTCACCGTCACCGTCACCGGGGACGGCGCCCGCTACCGGCTGCTGGAGTCCGTCGCCGCGTACTGTGCCGAACGGCTGCGCGACGCCGGCGAACAGGAGGCCGAGGCCGTACGGGCCCGGCACCGCGCGTACTACACCGGGCTGGCCGAGGCCGCCGAGCCCCGGCTGCGCGGCCACGACCAGCGCTCCTGGCTGGCCCGGCTCGACGCCGAGAGCGCCAACCTGCGCTCGGCGCTCGACGGCGCCCTGGAGCGCGGCGAGACGCACGCGGCCCTGCGGCTCGTCGACGCGCTCGCCTGGTACTGGATCGTGCGCGGCCGGCTCGGTGAGGCGCTCCGCTCGCTGACGGCCGCGCTCGACCTGCCCGGCGGGCCCGCCCGGCTGCGGCCCCGCGCCGGCGCCTGGCGGGTCGGCGTCACCATCCTGACCGGGGACGGCACGGACCGGGCCGCGCGCATCGAGGCGGCACTCAAGCAGTACGGCGAGGCCGGCGACCCGGACGGGCTGCCCTGGGCACGGTGGTTCCTCGCGCACACCCTGTGCGGCACGGGCGACCTCTCAGAAGGGGAGGAGCTCACCGAACGGGCCCTGACCGGCTTCCGCGCCCTCGGCGACCGGTGGGGCGAGGCCGCGGCGCTGGCCGACCGATCCGTACAGCGGCTGCTCCGGGGCGACCTCGCCGGGTCGCGGGCCGACGCCGAACGCGGCGCGGAACTGTTCGACGAGGTCGGCGACGCCTGCGCGCGGCTGTGGACCGTGCAGCCACTGGCCTCCGTCGCCGAGATCCACGGGGACTACGCGCGGGCGGCGGCCCTCCAGCGCGCCGCGCTGGACACCGCCGGGGAGTTCGGGCTCTCCACCCAGGCCGCCGACCTGCTCTCCGGCCTGGGCCGCACCGCGCTGCTCACGGGGGACGCCGACGGCGCGCGGGAGTACCACGAGCGCTCCCGGCGCGCCGCGGCCGAACTGGGCCTGCGCGCCGCCGAGATCAACGCCGTGCTCGGCCTCGGGCTCGGCGCCCGGCGCGAGGGCCGGCTGGACGAGGCCGAACGACATCTGCGCGAGGTGCTCGCCTGGCACCGGGAAGTGGGCCTGGACGGCGCGAACGCGCTGGTCCTGGCCGAGCTCGGATTCATCGCCGAACTGAGGGGCGACGCGGCGGGGGCGCGGGCGCGCCACGAGGAGGGGTACGCGACGGCCCGGACGACCGGCGACCCCCGCGCGGTCGCCCTCGCGCTGGAGGGCCTCGCCGGGGCGCGCGCCCTGGTCGGCGCCCACGAACCGGCCGCCCTGCTGCTGGGCGCGGCCTCCGCGGCCCGTACGGCGACGGGCGCGCCCCTGCCTCCGGCGGAGCGCGCCGACGTGGACCGCGCGGCGACGAGGGCCCGTACGGCGCTGGGCGACGCGGCGTACGAGACGGTGTTCGCGCGCGGCGAGACGCTGACCCCGGAGGACGCCGTGGCGCGGGCCTGCCCGTGACCCCGCGAGGTCAGCCGCCGGCCGCGGGTGCGGCGGGCGGTGGGGTCACGCTCGGCTCGATGGTGGACTTCACATAGATCCGGGTGCTGCCGGGCGCGTACGCGTGGGCGTGCACGGTGACGCAGTAGTGAACCTTCTCGCCCCCGGGGAAGGTGCCGGAGTCCGGGCAGAAGCTGCTGCGCCGCATTCCCTGGGAAATCGTCTCGGGCTCCGGGAGACCGAAATGCCGGAAGCCGTCGAAGGGTTGGTGGTCCATGTCCACCGGAGGCTGAACCTCCGTCATCCTCTCCCCTTCGGGGAGCAGACGCGCGAAGTAGGCGTCCGCCTCCTTGGTGGGCAGCGTGAAGACGAGGAGCGCGGAGTCGAGGCGCTGGCCGACCTTGTACCCGGCCCGCCGATCGGTGGCCGTCTCCGGGGCCCGAATGCCGATCAATCGGCTCGTCCACGTGAAGGTGGCCCCCTCAGGCCAGCAGCACTCCTTTTCCTGCTGGAGGGCGTCGGCCTCCCACTTCGCCGCGAGACCCCAGAGGGTGAGCACGAGCACCGCCGGAACCCCGAGAAACACGGCGGCGATGACGATGAGCTGACGTCTCACGGACACCCGCCGGGGCGGCGGCGCGTCCGTACTGGCTTCGGCCAACTCAGTCCACCCCCCAGAGATAGACGCGGCTGCTCGTGTCGTCGAGACGGTGCACGGCGATGGACAGGGCGTTGAGGTCCCCGCCACAGGGTGCGCAGACTTGCGTCTCTCGGACGTTGGGCAGCGCGTCGGGTTCCTCCAGTCCTATTTGGGAGAAGGGGGTGATGGAGACGGCGCTGGGCGGAAGGGCGTCATCGCGCTGCTGAAGTTCCCGCTGGGGGTGCAGCCCCGCCACGAAGGGGTCCACGTCCGCGTGGGGAACCACGAAGGCGAGCAGCAGTTGGTCGTCCTGGAAGCCGTGCTCGTACGCGGCCCGCCGGTCCGTGGCGCTGGTGGGAATGTCGACGTGCAGTTGCTTGCTGACGCTGTCCGGCGTGGCTTTGTCGTCCCAGAAGGGAACCCTCTGTGTTTCCGTCGGCCGTTCCGGGCGGTCCGACGTACACGCGGTCAGCAGGAACATGGCGGTCGCAGCAGAGGCGATGGTCCTGTCCTTCGGGAGGGCACGCGGGGCAGTTGTCGTCATCGCGTGTCCCCGTTGCGTCCGCTGGCCCGGCCGGTGGGCGAGGGGGTGGGCGTGCCACTGCTCCCGTCCGTGGTGGGTGCCGTGGGAGGCGGGGGCACGCCGGGTTCAATGGTGGTTCTCAGATAGATCCGGGTGCTGCCGGGTGTGTACTCGTGCGCGAAAAGCTTGGTGCAGTAATGGGCGCCCTTGCCCTCGGGTGTGTGAAGATCGCCGTGACAGAAGCCGCCCAGCCGCGCTTCGGGAATCGTTTCCGGCTCCGCGAGGCCCAGCTTCTCGAATGTGTCCGCGCGCTTGTACCCCTTCTTCTTGGGTTTCTTGTTCGGAAGGGTCACTTCCCCCGACGGGTTCAGTGCGACCAGGTATCTCTCCGCTTCCGCGCTGGGCAGCGTGAAGACGAGGAGTCCGGTGTCGTACATGGAGCTGGTCTTGTACGCGGCTCTTCGGTCCGTGGCACTGTCCGGGACCTGGACGCCTATCACCTCGCGCATCCATGCGAAGGTGACGCCCTCCCGCCAGCAGCAGTGCGAATCCCTCGACATGGGCTGGCTGAACAACGTGGACGCGATATACCAGAGACCGGTCACCAGTGCCGTCGTTACGGTGAGAGCGACAACGGAGATGAGGACGATGAGACGCCGCAGGGACAGTTTCTTGGGCTGCGTAGTGTTGAAGTCGTTCATCGTGCCGGGTTGTCGCGATCCTGCTGGGCGTCGCGAGTGGGATCGAGCGTACCGCCTGCGGGGCTGGTTCTGCCGGGCCCCGGCAGCGGCTCCATGTTCGGGCTCGTGCCGCCCAGCTCGTAGTGTTTGACGGAGCTGCTGCCCGCCACGTCGAACTCCCGGGCGAACCCCACCCTGTGTTGGCGAGCCATGTCCCCGTCCGGGATCTCGACGCCGTAGATGTCCACGCCCTTTCCTATGTCCCAGTTGTAGCGATCCCAGGCGTTCGCCTGGTAGTCGAGACTGACTTTAGGGTTACCCTGAGCGTCCGGCACGACGGTCACCACGCCCGTGACGTTCGAGCGAGTCGACCCGACGGCGTAGAACCAATTCGGGTGGGTGTCCTGGTTGAAGCTGTAGTCCTCGTTCTCCGTCTCGACCGGAATGGCAACCGGGCGCCCGCCGCTCTTTTTGAACTCCTCCAGGGCTTGCTTATGCCACTTCTTGCGCTCGCTGTCGATCTGACTGTCGATGTGGGCCTTGAAGTCCTCATCGTCCTTCATCATCTTGTCGACCGGGAGTTCCATGGGCTTGCCGGAGCTCTCCATATAGTGCGCCATATGGCGTGCGGCGTCAGTGCTGCCCGTCCAGTCGGCGCCTTCGACCAGAATCCGCATCTTCCTGTTCGTGACGATGTCGCCCCATGTGTAATCCTCGGATCGGTACGGTCCGGAACCCCGGTCCGGTGCCGCCTTCTTGACCGTGGGCTTCAGCAGTCCCGCGTCCAGCAGGTCGTTCCTATGGGCCTTCCACAGCTCAGCCCGTGCCTCGGGGCTCAGGGACTCCCACAGTCGGCGCAGCTCCGCCCGCTGTTTGGCGTTCGCGTCGTCGCCCAGGGACGCGAGCTTCATCGCGCGCGGCAGCTGGTCCTCGTCGAGCGAGGTGTAGGACGCGTGGCCCGCGTTGTGCGGGTCGCCGCCGTGGCTGGACTTCAGGGCGCGGGTGACGGCCGCGTCCACCTCCGCGGCGTGGCTGACCAGGCCGGCGATCGTGTCGGCGTACCACCGCATCAAATCCTTGGTGCGCTGCGACGTGCCCTCGGCCGTGCACATCGCCTCGATCACCTTCACGGTGCCGTTCCCACCGTCCAGCACCAGGAGCGAGGGATCAGGCTCCGGCGTGTGGCTCGGATCGCCGTTCGCGGCCTCCTCGGTCAGCGCCTTGGCCCGCTTCTGGATCTCCAGGAGCTCCGCGTGCGCGTCCTTGAGGACGTTGTGAATGCTCTGCGCCTCGGCGTGCAGGTCACCGAACTCCTTGGCGGTGCTGCGGACGAACTCCTTGGTGACCGTGGCGTTGGCCCCCTGCCACCGCGCCGCCTCGGACTTCTTGACCAGGCCGTCCTTGACCTCCGTCTTGAGCTGCGCGAGCTTGTCGACCATGGCCTTCCAGTGGCCCACCGCCGTGTTCAGCTTGCCGAGATCCAGGGTGATGAGGTCGGTGTAGGTGAAGCTGCCCATGGCGTGCTGAAATCCCCCGTCACTTTACGTACTTGGATATCTCGGACACCGACACGGCGCTGCCGTCCCGGTGGCGGAGGGTGGCCGCGATCGCCTTGTCGTCGGCGGCGTGGGCCTTCCGGGAGTAGTCCAGGTGGTTCGAGATGTGCGCGCACATCTGGAGCACCGTTTTGACCTGGGAGTCCCACGTGGACAGCGTGGTGTACAGCTCGCCGCCCATCGTGAGGTTGCGGTCCGAGCACTCCTTGGCGGCCTGCGCGGTCGACCCCGCCCCGCTCTTGTCGCTGCCCGCGCCCGCGATGTCGGCCGCCTTGCGCAGCCGTTCGTGCAGCAGGAACGCCTCGTGGCCGACCGCGCCGAGGTCGTCCTGCGTGACGACCAGGTCCTGGTTCGAGCCGCCCCCCGAGGCGGGATCGAGCTGATTGAGCCGCGTTCCGGTCGACTGCCCGGGCTCCTTGGCCGCCGACATCAAGGCAGCCCACTCACTGGTGAAAGTCATGATTCCCCGTTTCGCCGTACAGCGAGAAAGCCGCAGAGTACCAACGATCCCGGGGCGGGAGCGGTCGTCTGTTCGACCGCCGGGCCGGGGGCCGGAGGCCGGGAGGCCGAGGGAGCCGGCGGGGCCGGCGGGGCCAAGGGAACCTCAGGCGTTCACGAGAAGGGTCAGAGCCTCGCCCCCCACGTTCTTTCGGCGGTGAGCGTGTGCGTGTGCCGGTGCCCGAACCCCCGCCGCAGAACGGGGCGTCGTACGTCGGTCGTGCGGTTCCCGGCGGGGCCTGACGGCGCGGCATTGGCCCCGGGACGGCCTCCGGTGTCATCCCGGCGCGATCGGGTCGAAGGACGGCGCGGGCTGTCGATACGACGGGTGCGGGAGGCGGTACGACGGCAGCGGGGCGTCGCGTGTCGGAAGCGACGGGCCGAGGGTCGGTGCCGGCGCGGTCGACGACGGCAGGGCGGGGCGCGCGGGCGGCGGCCACGAGTTCGTACCCGGGGCGCTCGTCGGCGCCGGCGCCGGACTGTCGGGCGCGGGTCCGGGGCCGCTCGTGACCGGGCCGGTCCCCGAGCCGCCGCAGTCCAGAACGCCGGTCGCCCCGATCGTGCACCGGGCCCCCGCCGGCGGCGAGTACGTGCGCTCCCACGGCACCCCCAGCACCGCGCCGCCGATCGCCAGCACCATGATCCCGCCGATCACCAGGCCGAGCGTGCGGAGCCGGCGCCCCTCGGCCACTGCCGCAGGGTCGAACAGCGGGTCGCCCCGCGACGCGGCACGCCCGTCGTCGGCGCCCCACCCCGCACCCGTCGTATCGACAGCCCGC
>NZ_JBPQTV010000256.1:0-9262 GCF_051386515.1 Streptomyces sp. URMC 123
GTCGCGCCAGGAGCCGGTACGGGCCTCGCGCCGGGCCCGCAGCCGGGCGCCGCCGGGCACGGCGGCTACGTCTTCCCCGGACCACCGCAGCCACCACCCGGCGCCGCTTCCTGGCCGGCGCGAGCGCGCTCGCCCTCGGCCTCACCGCCCCGCCGCCCACCGGAGCCCATGGCGCCGGTCCGCCCTCCGGCGTCGCCGACCCGTACGAGGCCCTCCGGCGCCGCTGGCTCACCCTCCAGCTCGGCGAGGGGTTCGACCCGGCCACCGAGCCCTACGCCACCCGGCTCGCGGAGACCGCCGCGCTCGCCCGCCGCCACCGCGCCACCCTGCGCCCGGCCGCCGGCTCCCTCTGGCCGGACCTCCCCTTCGACCCGCCCGCCGGGATCACCCAGAGCTGTCTGCGGCTGAACGTCATGGCCCAGGCGTACGCCCAGCCCGGCACCGGCGCCACCGGCGACCCGGAGCTCGCCACCGCCGCCGCGGAGGGCCTGGCCCACGTCCACGACCGGGTCTACAACCCCTCCACCACCCGGTACGGCAACTGGTGGGAGTGGCAGATCGGCACCCCCCGGCTGCTGCTGGACACCGTCGCGATCCTGTACGAGCACCTGGCCCAGGAGCGCCGCACCGCGTATCTCGCCGCCGTGGACCACTTCGTACCGGACGAGGCGCTGGGCTCGTACAGCGGCACCAGCACCGGGGCGAACCGGGTGGACCTGTGCCGGGTGGTCGCCCTGCGCGGGGTCCTCGGCCGCTCGGCCGCCAGGCTCGCCCTGGCCCGGGACGCCCTCTCGCCGGTGTTCCCGCTGGTCACCCGCGGCGACGGGCTGTACGCGGACGGGTCCTTCGTCCAGCACACCCGGGTGGCCTACACCGGCACCTACGGCCAGGTGCTCCTGGACGGGCTGGCGCGGCTGTTCACCCTGCTCGCCGGGTCCGACTGGGCGGTCACCGACCCCCGCCGGCAGATCGTCCTCGACAGCGTGGAGAAGGCGTACGCGCCCCTGCTCCACGACGGGCTGATGATGGACACCGTCAACGGCCGGGCCATCAGCCGCGGCCTGCTGACGGCCGACGAGGGCCGCGTCCCGCGCGGCGACCACTTCCACGGACACGCCGTGCTCGCCTCCGTCGCGCTCCTGGCCGACGCCGCGAGCGAGGCCGAGCGCGAGCGGTGGTACGGGATGGTCAAGGGCTGGATCGCCCGCGACACCGTCCGCCCGGTGCTCGCCGACCCCCAGTTCTCCGTGGCGGAGCTGGCCCGGCTGCGGGCCGTGGCGGACGGCCCCTGGCCCGCCGCCCCCGAGCGCACCGGCCACACCCTGTTCGCCGCCATGGACCGGGCCGTGCACCGGCGCCCCGGCTGGGTGGCCGCCCTCGCCATGGCCTCCGACCGGATCGCCCACTACGAGAACGGCAACGGCGAGAACCCGCGCGGCTGGCACACCGGCGCCGGAATGCTGCTCTGGTGGGTCCCCGGCACCGGGGACCAGTACACCGACGCCTACTGGCCCACCGCCGACTGGTACCGGCTGCCCGGCACCACCGTCTCGGCCAAGCGGCTCGCCGACAACGAGGGCGGCCCCTGGGGCGAGCCGGTGCCCGCCGCCCGCTGGGTCGGCGGCACCACCGACGGCGAGTACGCGGCCGTCGGCCAGCACCTCAAGGGCCTGGGCTCCACCCTGGAGGCCCGGAAGTCCTGGTTCTGCGCCGCCGACGCCATCGTCTGCCTGACCGCCGGGGTGAGCGCCCGCGACGGCACCCCCGTCGAGACGATCGTCGACGACCGCAACCTGGGCGCGGCCGGCACCGCCGCCCTGACCGTGGACGGCGTCACCGCCCCCGGCGGGGGAGCCGACTGGTCGGGCGCCTACCGCCGCGCCCACTGGGCCCACCTCGCCGGGCACGGCGGCTACGTCTTCCCCGGCGGCGCCCGGCTGCGGGCCCGGCGCGAGGCCCGTACCGGCTCCTGGCGCGACATCAACGCCGGCGGCTCCCCGGAGCCGCTCACCCGCCGCCATCTCACCCTCTGGCACGACCACGGGACCGACCCGGTGGCCGGCTCCCTCGCCTATCTGCTGATGCCCGGGGCCGGCCGGGCCGCGCTCGCCCGCCGCGCCGCCGACCGCCGCTGGCTGTCGCTGCTGGTCAACACCGTCCGACAGCAGGCCGTGGCCATCGACTCGCTGGGGCTGACCGCGGTGAACTTCTGGGAGCCGGGCACGGTGGCCCGCCTCACCGCCTCCGCGCCCGCCAGCGTGCTGCTGCGCCGCGGCCCCGGGCCCACCGCGGCCCTGCGGGTGAGCGAACCGCCGCGGTCCGGGGCGCCGCTGGAGATCGGCTGGGACCACCCGGTCCGCCGGGTCACGGCGGTCGGCCCGGGGGTCGAGGTGCTGGCCACCCGGCCCCGGCTGCGGCTGCGGATCGACCCCGGCACCGCGGGCGCCACCCGTTCGGCGCAGTTGGAGCCCGCCTGACCGGGGCGTCGGACGGTTGTGCGGACCCCACAGAAGAGGGCCGTCCCAGTGGTGCCCTCCCGGCCGCATGGTTCATGGTCCTGTCCATGCCGACCAGGAAATGGCGGCCGACACTGTATGAAGTCGACGGACCGTTTTCGGGGGTCCCTTTCGTAGGGTCGGTACATGACCCTTCTCGACGAGACGCCCACCGAGGCGAACGACGCCCGTGGGCGCGTGGCCGAGCTGCACGCCATCCGCGAGCTGGCCCGCCGCGGTCCGAGCGACCGAGCCACCGCGGCCCAGAAGGCCAAGGGCAAGCTCACGGCCCGGGAGCGGATCGACCTCCTGCTGGACGAGGGATCGTTCAACGAGGTGGAGCCGCTGCGGCGGCACCGCGCGAGCGGCTTCGGGCTGGAGGCCAAGAAGCCGTACACCGACGGCGTGATCACGGGCTGGGGCACGGTCGAGGGCCGGACCGTCTTCGTCTACGCCCATGACTTCCGGATCTTCGGCGGCGCGCTGGGCGAGGCCCACGCCACCAAGATCCACAAGATCATGGACATGGCCATCTCCGCCGGGGCGCCCCTGGTGTCGCTCAACGACGGCGCCGGCGCCCGTATCCAGGAGGGCGTCTCGGCGCTCGCCGGCTACGGCGGCATCTTCCAGCGCAACACCCGCGCCTCCGGGGTCATCCCCCAGATCTCCGTGATGCTCGGCCCCTGCGCCGGCGGTGCGGCCTACTCCCCGGCGCTCACCGACTTCGTCTTCATGGTCCGCGAGACCTCGCAGATGTTCATCACCGGCCCGGACGTCGTCAAGGCGGTCACCGGCGAGGAGATCACCCAGAACGGCCTCGGCGGCGCCGACGTGCACGCCGAGACCTCCGGCGTGGCCCACTTCGCCTACGACGACGAGGAGACCTGCATCGCGGAGGTCCGCTACCTCCTGTCGATGCTCCCGTCCAACAACCGGGAGAACCCGCCCGCCGTCCACTGCGACGACGCGGCCGACCGGCGCTCCGACGCGCTGCTCGACCTGGTGCCGGCCGACGGCAACCGCCCGTACGACATGCACAAGGTCATCGAGGAGCTCGTCGACGACGGCGACTACCTGGAGGTCCACGAGCGCTGGGCCCGCAACATCATCTGTGCCCTGGCCCGCCTCGACGGCCAGGTCGTCGGCATCGTCGCCAACCAGCCCCAGACGCTGGCCGGCGTGCTCGACATCGAGGCGTCCGAGAAGGCCGCCCGCTTCGTGCAGATGTGCGACGCCTTCAACATCCCGATCATCACCCTCCTGGACGTCCCCGGCTTCCTCCCCGGGGTGGACCAGGAGCACGGTGGGATCATCCGGCACGGCGCGAAGCTGCTCTACGCGTACTGCAACGCCACCGTGCCGCGGATCTCGCTGATCCTGCGCAAGGCGTACGGAGGTGCCTACATCGTCATGGACAGCCAGTCCATCGGCGCGGACCTCACCTACGCCTGGCCCACCAACGAGATCGCGGTGATGGGCGCCGAAGGCGCCGCCAACGTCATCTTCCGCAAGCAGATCGCCGAGGCCGACGACCCGGACGCCATGCGCGCCCGCCTGGTCAAGGAGTACAAGGCCGAGCTGATGCACCCGTACTACGCGGCCGAGCGCGGCCTGGTCGACGATGTCATCGACCCGACCGAGACCCGCGAGGTCCTCATCCGCTCGCTGGCGATGCTCCGCACCAAGCACGCGGACCTGCCCTCCCGCAAGCACGGCAACCCGCCGCAGTGACCGTCACGGAGAATCACGTGAGCCCAGAGAACCTGCTGCGCGTCGAGCGGGGCCACGCGGCCCCCGAAGAGCTCGCCGCCCTCACCGCGGTGCTGCTCGCCCGCGCCGCCACCACCGCCCGGCACCACTCCGCCGCGACCTCCCGGCCCCACCGGTCCACCGCGCGCTGGCGCCGGCCGGAGCGGCAGCCGGGCTTCCGCGCCCCGCACAGCTGGCAGGGCTGACCGCCCCGCCCCGGCACCGCACGCACGACAAGAAGCCGGGCCATGAGCGCGTGCTCGACCAGCGTGATGAGCGTCGACTTGGCGTCCGCGCGCTGGCGCGCGTCCGTGGTGACGATCGGCGCGTCCGGACCGATCTGGAGGGCCTCGCGGACCTCTTCGGGGCCGTAGGGCTGGTGTCCGTCGAAGCCGTTGAGGGCGATGACGAAGGGCAGCCCGCTGTTCTCGAAGTAGTCGACGGCCGGGAAGCAGTCGGCCAGGCGCCGGGTGTCCACCAGGACCACCGCGCCGATGGCGCCGCGCACCAGGTCGTCCCACATGAACCAGAAGCGGTCCTGTCCGGGGGTGCCGAACAGGTAGAGGATCAGGTCCTGGTCCAGGGTGATCCGGCCGAAGTCCATGGCCACGGTCGTCGTGGTCTTGTCCGGCGCGTGCGTCAGATCGTCGATGCCGGCGGAGGCGGACGTCATGACGGCCTCGGTGCGCAGCGGGTTGATCTCCGAGACCGCGCCGACGAACGTGGTCTTGCCCACGCCGAAGCCGCCCGCCACCACGATCTTCGCGGAGGTGGTGGAGCGGGCTGCACCGCTAGAGCTTCCGAAGTCCACTGAGCACCCTTTCGAGCAGTGTCACGTCAGGCTGTCCGCCGGCGGTCTCGTCGCCGCCGGGCTGGTGAATGGCGACGAGTCCGGCCTCGGCCAGATCGGCGACGAGGATTCGGGCGACGCCGAGGGGGATGGAGAGAAGGGCGGAGATCTCGGCGACCGACTTGATCTCCCGGCACAGATGACAGATGCGCTGATGCTCCGGAAGCTGCCCCTGGAGCTGGGCCGGCAGCGCGGTCGTGTGCACCAGTGCCTCGATGGCGAGCTGGTAGCGCGGCCGGGTCCGGCCCCCCGTCATGGCGTACGGCCGCACCAGAGGACTGCCGCCCCCGGCGGGCCGCCCCTGGCGGGGACGCTGGTGCCGCCCCTGTTGCGGAGCCCGCGGCTGCTCGTACGACGGCTGCTGCCGGCCGTAGGGCTGCTGCGGGGGAGGCGCCTGCGGCGGAGGGGTCTGCCGGCTGGGCGAGGAGGGGAAGTTGAACCGATTCGGCGCGGGCTCACCCTGAGGCTGAGGCTGCTGACCGCTGCCGTACGGCCAACTCTCAGGATGCTGCGAGCCGCTCGGGGGCGTTGCCACGTTCTCCTCCTCCAACCGCTGGTCTGCTCGACCCCTGTTGAGGGGCCGCGCCACCGCACCCTATGGCGCGATGGCGCGAAACGCACTGCCTGTCTGTTAGTTGAGAAGGCTTCCTTGCAGTTCGGCGCGGAGGTCGGGGGTGAGGACCGTGCCCGCGCGGTCGACGAGGAGGGCCATCTCGTAGCCGACGAGGCCGATGTCGCACTCGGGGTGGGCGAGGACGGCCAGGGAGGAGCCGTCGGAGACGGACATGATGAAGAGGAAGCCGCGTTCCATCTCCACCACGGTCTGGTTGACGGCGCCGCCCTCGAAGATGCGGGAGGCTCCGGCGGTCAGCGAGGTCAGGCCGGAGGCCACGGCCGCGAGTTGGTCGGCGCGGTCGCGTGGGAACCCTTCGGACATCGCGAGAAGGAGTCCGTCGGCGGAGACCACCACCGTGTGGGACACACCGGGGGTGTTCTCCACGAAGTTGGTGATCAACCAGTTGAGGTTCTGCGCCGCCTGGCTCATCGGGCTCACACTAACGCTCCTGGTCGTAGGTGCTGCCAGCGCCACCGTGCTGTTCTGATGTGGCCTGGCCGTTGGTGTCCGTTCCTGCGTTGCGTCCCTGCTGGACACCGCGCCGCAGGTTGCTCAACCTGCCGCGGACGTCCTCGGGGGCGCGGGAGACCTGGGGGCCGCCCTGCGGGGTCTGCTCCGCGGTGCCCTCGACCAGATTGGCCTTGGGCACGCGGCGGGGGAGGCCCGATGCGGTGACTCCGCCGGCCGCGGGCTCACGGAGCTTGCCGGCCCGCTGCCAGCGCTCGTCGTTCGCCGAACGCCATTCGGAACCATCATCCCCCTCGGCCGAGCCGGCGTCAGGAGTCGGTTCGGCCGTGCCGGACCCCTCCTGAGGCAGACCCGGCTCCTCGGCCGGCCACTGCTTCTCCCGGCGGGGCAGACCCGCGCCGGTCAGGGGGGACGAGCCGTTCGAGGCGGCTGCTCCCTCGGCGGTGGCCGGGGCAGGACCCGGACGGTCGAAGCCTACGCCCTCCGGGGCCCGTTCGGGACCTGAAGGAGATTCCGATTCCGCTCCGGACGGCTGCTGATAGCCACCGTCGTACGACGGGTTCTGGGGCCAATCGTCCTGCTGGGGCTGGGTTTCATAGCCGGTGTAGGACTGCTCGCCGAGGGCCGTGGGGCCGTCGTAGGAGCCCTCCGGATAGGGGTTTGCGGGATAGTCGTTCGCGGGGTGGCCGCCCTGGGCCCAGCCCTCGGTGCCGGCATAGCCGGGCGCCGGGTGGCCGGAGCCGTCGAGCGGTCCGGGCTCATAGCCCTGCCCCGCGCCCTGCTGGGCCGCGAAGCCCTGCTGCGCGGAGAAGTCCTGCTGCCCCGGGAAGTCCCGCTGCCCCGAGAAGTCCTGCGGCGCGGAGAAGTCCTGACCCGGGAACCGCGGGCGCTGCTCGGCCGCCTGGGCCTCCAGCGCGGCCCGCCGCTCCTCACGGAGCAGCGACCGGCCCAGCGGGTCGAGGTGCTGCCCGGCGCCCGGGGTCCGCGGCTCGCCGCCGGGGCCGCCGTGCGCGTCGCCGTACCGCGACTCGTCGAAGCCGAGCTCGGCCGCCGTGGGCAGGTCCTGGCCGCCGTGCTGGCCGTGCTGCTGGTCCTGCTCGTGCTCGGGCACGATCCGGGAGACGGTGAAGTCGTCCTCGGGCAGCTCGTCGCCGCCACCGCCGTGGGTGATGGCCTCGGGGAGCATCACCAGCGAGGTGGTGCCCGCCTGCTCGCCGGAGGGGCGCAGCTGGACCCGGATGCCGTGCCGGTCGGCGAGCCGGCCGACCACGAACAGGCCCATGCGCTGGGAGATCGCCACGTCCACGGTCGGCGGGTTGGCCAGCTTGTGGTTGATGTCGGCGAAGTCCTCGGCCGTCAGGCCGATGCCCTTGTCATGGATCTCGACCATGATCCGGCCGTCCGGCAGCCGGGTCGCGGTGACGCGGACCTTGGTCTGCGGGGAGGAGAACGTGGTGGCGTTCTCCAGCAGCTCGGAGAGCAGGTGCACGAGGTCGGTCACGGCCTGGCCGTGGATGTCGCTCTCGGGCACCCCGCTGATCTCGATGCGCTCGTAGCTCTCCACCTCGGAGGTGGCGGCTCGGATCACGTCGACCAGCGGCACCGGCTGGTTCCAGCGGCGGCCGGGCTCCTCGCCCGCGAGGATCAGGAGGTTCTCGCCGTTGCGCCGCATGCGGGTGGCCAGGTGGTCCATCCGGAACAGGTTCTCGAGCTGGTCCGGGTCGGCCTCGTTGTTCTCGAGGTCGGTGATCAGCTCCAGCTGGCGCTCGATGAGGCCCTGGTTGCGGCGCGAGAGGTTGGTGAAGATCGCGTTGACGTTGCCCCGCAGCAGCGCCTGCTCGGCGGCGAGCCGGACGGCCTCGCGGTGCACCTGGTCGAAGGCGCGGGCGACCTCGCCGATCTCGTCCTTGGTGGTGATCGGGATGAGCGCGATCCGGGTGTCCACCCGGCCGGGGTCGGTCCGGGAGAGCTGGTCGACCAGGGCCGGCAGCCGCTGCTCGGCGACCTCGAAGGCCGCGTTGCGCAGCCGGCGCATGCTGTGGCTCATCGAGCGGGCCATCATGGCCGCGATCACGAAGGCGGCCAGCAGGGCCAGCACCATGATCGTGGAGCTGATGATCGCTTCCTGCTGGGCGTCACCGGCGACGGTGTCGGCCTCCTCCACGGCGTGGTCGGCCAGGTGCTCCTCGACGGTGCGGTAGGCGTCGAACTTGGCCGTGGCGGCGGTCATCCACGTCTCGTCGGTGATGCCCTTGGCCTTCAGCTGCGCGTTGGTGGTGCCCGGGGTGGCGATGGCCGTGTACATCTTGGCCATCTCGGCGACCTTGGGGTCGGCGGACAGGGCGCCGCGCAGGCGCTTGGTGTCCTCCTCGGTGCCACCGGACTCGTACTCGCCGACGGCGACGTACTCCAGGAAGTTGTAGGAGGAGAACGCGGTCAGCAGGACCTCGCGGTTCTTGGCGCTGCCCGGGTCCACCAGCAGGTGGGTGCCGAGGGAGCGCTGGAGCGAGGCCGCGGCCTTGGCGAGGGAGACGGCGTAGACCATGCGGCCGTAGGAGGTGACATTGCCCGTGCCCAGGCCCAGCTCATTGGTGAACGCCATGAGGGGACGCTGGATGGCGCCGTAGCCGTCCTCGGTCTTCGCCCCGTCCAGGGCCGGCGAGTACGCGCTGTCGCGCAGCTTGGCGAGCGTCTGCTCGCCCTCCCGCACCAGCTTCAGCCGGCGCTGCAGGCTGGGGGTGTCGGGCATGTTCTTGACGTGCTTGTCGAAGTCCGCGCGGGCGGCGTCCGTGGCGTCCCGGGCCTTCTGCACGGCCGGGTCGTCGCGCCGGTTCTCCAGCAGCGGCTTGGCCGAGAGGTCGCGCTCGTCGATCACGGCGTGCGCGTAGGTGGCGGCCGACCGGACCAGACGCGCGGTGTCCGCCGCGTCCTTGGCCTCGGTCCAGGTGTCGACGGACTTCTTCACGCCGAGGCCACCGAAGACGAGGGCGACCAGCACCGGGATCAGCAGGATCGCGTTCAGCCGGGTCCGCACGCGCCAGTTGCGCGGGGCCAGCTTGCTGCCGCTGGGGGCCGGGGCGGGTG